>NZ_SEIP01000039.1:0-898 GCF_004146205.1 Yimella sp. RIT 621 | reverse complement strand
GGGCTCTTCGCGCTTGAGCGGGGTGCCCGGTAGTTGATGGGGCTCGTGGCCCCGACATGCTGTTGGTCTCTCACAACGCGACAACAGCGAGGCCACGAGCATGAACGAGGGTACGTCAGTGCTGCTCGGGCTGGAGGACGAGTTCACCGTCCTGCAGCTCGAACGAATCGATGCCGACACGGTGCGTGTCGTCATCGAGGTCATCGACCCGGAGGGCGCCTGCCCCGAGTGCGGGGTGCTCACCTCAAGGATCAAGGAGCGGCCACTGGTTCGAGTCAAGGACTTGCCTGCCTCCGGCCAAAGAACCGATCTGTGGTGGTTCAAACGGCGCTTGGTGTGCCGCGAACCGGCCTGTGGGACAGCGACATTCACGCAGCAGTCCCGCGCTGTGCCGGCACGGTCGCGGCTCACGACCCGGCTACGAGAGAAGATCGGTTCGGCGATCGCGTCGGGCAACCGCGCCGTCAGCGAGGTCGCTAGCGAGTACCAGGTGGCGTGGTCGACCGCGCACCGGGCGCTCATCGCACTGGCCAACCAGTGGCTGCCCGAGCCGGAACCCACCCGCGTGCTCGGCATCGACGAGACCCGCGCCCGGTCGGTGCGCTGGGTGCTCGAAGAGGCCGGCTGGACACGGTCGAACCCGTGGATGACCTCGTTCGTCAACGCCGACCCCACCCTGCCCGGGCACCTTCTCGGGCTGACCCCGGGACGCGCCGGGGCGTGCGTGATCGACTGGCTCGCGCTGCAGACACCCGCGTTCCGGGCCGGCATCGACCTGGTCGTGATCGACCCGTCCGCGCCGTACGCGGGCGGGATCCGCACCGCCTTGCCGGACGCGCGGATCGCAGTCGACAAGTGGCATCTCGTCGCCCTCGCCAACCTCATGGTCACCCAGGTG
>NZ_SEIP01000038.1:0-1116 GCF_004146205.1 Yimella sp. RIT 621 | reverse complement strand
AGTGACCCGTGCAGGGGCGGTGAAGGTCAGAACCGGATTCCGGCGACGACCGCCCGGCTTGCGAGAGCGGCCAGGCGGTAGTCCGGGTCGTCCTTGAGCGCGGCGAGCAGCGCGGTCTGGATCGTGGCGGCGGGAACGGTGTTGCCGGACCCGTGGGCGATGATGCCGGCCATTGTCCAGAACGGGGCCCGGTGGCCGGGGGCCATGCGGGCGCCGGCCTGTCGCAGGGACTCGACAATCACCGGGTAACCCACCTGCTGCGCCGCAGTCCGGACCGCCTGTGACAGTCCCTCCATCGACCCATCTTCGATCAGGAACGCGTCGCGCACTGTGGGGTCGTGCAGTGCGGTGGCGACTTCGCTGAGGTCGTCGTCGGTGATCGTGTCGCCCGTGATGAGCCGAGTCATCGTCGCGATCGCATTGTCTCGGTTGGCGGCCGGCGCAAGCTCAAGGCTCCCCTGGCCGGCCCAGAGTGCACTTAGCTGCTCGGCGTCCACCGGCTCGCCGGTCTGCACGCGCAGTCGCATCACGTAGGGGTCTTCGTCGCCGGCGAGGATGCCACTCGTTCCGGTGAAAGTCTCGCGGAACGTGTCGCCGGTGACGACGTAGGCGTGAGCGTCCAGACCGCACGTCTCTGCCGTCTCGGCCCCCGACTGGACCAACCCGGCCCCGCTCTCGTCGGTCCGCGGGTTCCACGCGGCCACGATCACGCGACGGGGTTCGCCGCGCCGCCCGAACGCCTGAATCAGCTGACGCACTGCCTGGCCGAAGCTCTCCCGGTCGGGCGCCTGGTCCAGGTCGAACCGCGCCGAACCGATCACGCATCCCTTCACGTCGAGGCCGGTGATCGTGGCCATGTCGACCAGACGGACACCGAACTGCGCGGGCATCCCTGCCAGGAGTCCGCTCACGGTGGTGGTGTCGGTGGCTTTGTTGGTCATGGTGTGCCTTTCGGTTGTGGGTGGTACCCCGTTGTGTTGATGTGTCTAGTGTACTAGATGTATCTAGTGTATGTGGGGATTTCCTTGTTTTTCTTGCATTGTGGACAGTGTTTTTCGGGCTGGTGGGTGAGGGTTCGAGGTCAACCCGATTCGGCCGGACCCCCTCCTCAATGAT
>NZ_SEIP01000037.1:0-1141 GCF_004146205.1 Yimella sp. RIT 621 | reverse complement strand
CGGCCGCCGCAATTCGTCTAACCGAGCTCTGCGGCAATCTGCTCGATGGGTTCGCCCTGCTTGGCGCGCCGCCATGCCTCGCCCTTGGGGTCAAGGCCAGCGGCTCGCAGGGAGTCGGCCAGGGCTTTGTTAGCTGCCTTCGCATCGGCGCGGTCAGCCTTGGGGGAGTTGGCGACCGTGACGCCTTCGGTACCCAGCGCGACGGCGGCGACGGCATCGAGGATGTGGCAGGAGCGTTCATAGGCCGCGCCGACACGCTCAGGGCTCCGGGTCCACTCGGTGACGTACCGGGCAGATCCTCGGGCTAGTTCGCCCTGGCCGAATGCGGTCAGCAGGCCGAACGCCACGGCCTCGGCTTCGGCTTCCATGTCGCCGCGGTGTTCTCCGGCGTAGGGGCGGTCATCGTCGGCCCCGTGAAGCAGGGCGTGCGCGATCTCGTGCGTGAGGGTTTCAACAGCTGCCCAGTCGGCCAGGCCGCCGTGCACAGCGATCTGGTGCGTCGCGTGGACGGTGTAGCCGCCCTCCGCCATCTCGTGGCCTGTCCGAGTCACGGTCCACCCCTGGGCACCGATCCACGCCGCCAGGCGGTCGAACACGTCGCGGGCCTCGCCCGCGGGCAGCTCCGGTGCAGCGAACTCCGCCGCGCCGCTCTCGCCCTTTCCGTTGGTCACGTCAACGGCACGGTAGGTGTGCTCGATGCGGAAGACACGCCGCTGTGTGGCTCCCGGGGTGTCCTTGGCGACCTTCTGACCCGTGGCCGGGTCGATCCACAGCGGCAGGGGTCGTGACCACACCATCAGCGCGCCACCGGTCGGAACGTACCCGCGTCGCTGCCAGACGTATCGCGGGGCGATTTCCTCAGCCGATGCCTTGAACGCCGCAGCGAGGGCCGCCCTCCCGCCGAGACCTTCGCCGCGGAACCGCCGCCACAACTGCACCAGGATCAGCGCGGTGTTGTTGGGGGAGTAGGCCGGGTGGCCAGCGCGCAACCGCAGCGCACGGGCTGCCATTGCGGCAGGCCACCCCGCCGGGTTCGCAATGAAGTCCTGCGCCTGCTCGACCAGGGCCGCACGGACGGCCCGGTGATCGACCTCATCCGTCGTCGCGGTGGGGGCGGTTGTCGTTGTCGTCGCCGTGGTGT
>NZ_SEIP01000036.1:0-1343 GCF_004146205.1 Yimella sp. RIT 621 | reverse complement strand
GACGCGATCACCCCGCGTGACCTGCTCGAAGCAGTGATGCTCGAAGACGGTGTCGACGCAGCCATCGAACTGGCATCGCACCCCGAACTGGTACCAGGCGCGAACCCCGCCACCATCCAACTGCTCATCGCCCAATTGCTGGCACACAACGTGTTCGAACGCCTCAACAGCGACGACCCGTTCACCGTGGACGCAGCCGGCGACAAGTTTTTCACGCAGGACGACCTCACCGGTCTGAGCGGGATCGACCAACAGACGGCCGGTGAGCAAGGTGATGGCGACCAGGGTGACGACGAGGATCACTGGGTGACACAGACCCGGCAGTTCGAGGAATCGATCCGGGTGGCGCACTCGGTGATGAACACCGCCGGTGCCGTCCGGGCGATCTCGATCAGTCAGTACGCCCGCTGGGACGCTCACGACGTGACTTGCACTGACTTCGTGCAACACGAGCCGGGGCATGTGGGTGAGTTCGCTGCTGATGGTGTCGCGGCCGAACTGCGCCTGTCCTGCATCGCCGCGTCGCAGCTGGTGCGCAAATCGGTGTGGGCAGCCACCAAAACACCGGTCCTGCTCACGGAGGTGGCTGCTGGTGTGGCGAACCTGGACACCGTGACCGCGGTCGCGACCGAACTGCAGGACGCCCGCCCCGACACCTGCGAACTCATCGAAGACACGATCCTTTAACGCGAGATCCACTGCCGGGGTGCGGCGTCCGCACGCCGTTCCACCCGCACCCTCGTCACCAGGTTCGAGGCGGCTGCCGCCCGCAAGACCCACAAGCGGACGAAGGCGCAGCAGACCGGGGTGTGGTTCGATCCCCACCCCACCCCCGGGTTGGCGTCCTTCACCGCGGTCCTGCCCGATGCGCAGGTCGCGGAGATCTGTGACCTGGTCGAGAAACGCGCCTACGATCTCAAACGGTCCGACACCAGCGAAGACGCTGCCGACAAACTCCTGGGCGAGTACCGGGCCGACGCGTTGTACGAGATCGTCACCCGCAACCTGAACTACATCCTTGATATTCAGATCCTTACTCCCACCGCATACCAGGGCTGCAGCAACAACTCTGCGGACGCGAACAGGAACGGCGATTCCGGTCGTGACCGCGGCAAGGAGGACAGTGGCGATGACGGCGACGACGGCCGCTTAGGCGGCAACCCAGGCGGCAACCCCGGCGGTGGCGGGAACGGTCCCGGCGGCACCGGCGGTGACACACCCGATCCCAGCAAGGGGAGGTCATCCAAGAAGACCGTGACCCGCGGCGAAGCGCTCGGCCTCTTCACCAGCACGAGCAGCGACACGAACCGCGACACCGGTGCGTTAGGAATCCATCACCGCGC
>NZ_SEIP01000035.1:0-1382 GCF_004146205.1 Yimella sp. RIT 621 | reverse complement strand
GGGCCCTACCCCCGGATCTTGGACACGGGGTGTGATTACGCAGCAGGTCGCAGCGTAGCGGTGTAGCCGGTCTCGAAGGCGACCGGCGAGGTGTAGCGACACCACGAGTGGCGTCGCTTGGTGTTGTAGCGGACGAGCCATCTGAAGACCTGCCGACGGCAGGTCAGCTCGTCACTCCAGCAGGCGGCGTCTTGGAGGACTTCACGCTTCATCGTGGCGTTGAACGACTCTGCGAGGGCGTTGTCCGCGCTGGATCCGACGGCGCCCATGGACTGGGTCACGCCGAGCTTGCGGCAGAGCTTGGCGTAGGCCTTCGAGCAGTAGACCGACCCGTGGTCGCTGTGGAACACAGCGCCCTTGAGGCTGCCCCGGGTCGCGGCGGCGGCCTTGAGGGCGTCCTCGACGAGTTCGGTGCGCATGTGGTCGGCGATGGCCCACCCGGCCAGCCGACGGGAGTAGCAGTCGATCACGGTCGCCAAGTACAGGTTCGTCCCGTCGGCCAGCGGCAGGTAGGTGATGTCGCCGACATAGCGCTCGTTGGGGCGCTCGGCGGTGAAGTCACGCTGGAGCAGGTCGGGGTACTTCTGCCCCGACGGCTCGGGGATCGTGGTGCGGACCCGGCGCTTCTTCATGTAGCCGCGGATGCCCTCAAAGCGCATCACCCTCGCGACACGCTTGTGGTTGACCCGCTCACCGGCAGCCGCGCTGTCACCGAGTTGAGCGTTGAGCTCGGCGGTGATCCGCGGCGCGCCCTGAGTGTTGTCCTCGGCATGGACCGCTCTGATCCGCTCAGCCAGCGCTGCGTCGTCAGCTGCTCTGGCTTCGCGGGCCGGCGCGGCCTTGAGCCAGGCGTAGTAGGACGAGCGCTCGATCTCGACGAGCTCGCACAGTCGCTTCACCTCGAAGGTGGCGGAGTTGTCGGCGACGAACTGGAAGCGACTCACCAGCGCGTCTCCCCGGCGAAATACTTGGCCGCCCGCTGCAGGATCTCCCGCTCGGTCGTGAGCTTGGTGGTCTCCGCTCGCAACGCCGCGTTCTCGGCCTCGAGCCGGGCGATCCTCTGCTCCGGCGTCTCGTCCGTCGGTGCCGACGAGCTCGCGGCGGACGTCTTGGCTTGCAGCGGGCTGGAGGTCAACGTCCCGTCAGCGGCGGTCTTCTTGCCGGTCCCGTAGACCTCGAGCCAACCCCGCAGCGTGCCACGCACGATGCCGAGGTCCTCGGCGATGCCGCGGACCGTGGCGCCCGGGGTGGACTCGTACAAGTCGACGGCCTGACGACGGAACTCCTCGGAGTAGTTCTTCCTGGCCATGATTCTCGGATCATCTCGCTTCCCCAGCACCAGGTGCTGGATTCAGCGTGTCCAAGAACCGGGGTCAGGCCCC
>NZ_SEIP01000034.1:0-1384 GCF_004146205.1 Yimella sp. RIT 621 | reverse complement strand
CGCGTTGACTCACGCTAAATGCCCGCGTGGGTGGAGTCATTGACTCATCCCAGAATGCCCGCGTGGGGTGCAGCCTCGATGGATGGAGCTCACGGTGGGTCAGCGCAAGGCGGTCCTGGTCTCGCAGGTGAAGGCGTGGCCGAAGGCGACGAAGGCGGAGAAGACAGCGATCCTGGACCATCTGGTCGCGGTCAACGGGTGGCACAGGGACCACGCCCGCAAGATGCTCCGCCGCGCGGTCGCCGGTCATGACCCGAATCGTCCCCGAGCACAGCGTGATCCGGTCTACCGCTACGACCCTGCCGTGATCGATGCCCTGGTGACCTGCTGGGTGGTCCTGGACGGCCCCACCGGGAAGCGACTGCACCCTGCGCTGCCCGACCTGACCACCGCGCTGATCGCCCACGGCGAACTGCACTGCACCCCTGACACGTTGGCCGCGCTGCTACGAATGTCACCCGCCACGATCGACCGCCGCCTCAAACCACACCGCACCGGCCTGATCGCGACCAAGGGCCGGTCGATGACCAAACCCGGCAGCCTCCTCAAGGCCAGCATCCCGATGAAGACCTGGCACGAATGGAACGAAACCGTCCCCGGCTTCCTCCAGATCGACCTGGTCGCACACGAAGGCGGCGACAACAATGGAGCCTTCCACTACACCCTGGACGCCACCGACATCGCGACCGGTTGGACCGAAGCGATCAGTGTCCGCTCCAAAGGCGAACGAATCGTCGCCGCCGGCCTGACCGACCTGATCCTGCGATTCCCGTTCGGCATCAACGGAATCCACTCCGACAACGGGGGCGAGTTCATCAACCACCACCTCGCGAAGTGGTGCGACGCGCGACGTATCACCCTGACCCGCGGCCGGGCCCACCACAGCAACGACCAGGCCTACGTCGAGCAGAAGAACTGGTCCAGCGTCCGCCGCGCGGTCGGTTACTACCGGTACGACACCCGCCACGAGCTCGACCTGCTCAACCAACTGTGGCCCCTGCAAGCAGCACTCGACAACCTCTACCTGCCCCAACAAAAGCTGCGCAGCAAGTCTCGCAACGGCGCCAAGGTCACCAAAACCTACGACACCGCCGCGACCCCGCTGCACCGCCTGACCCGGGACCACCCGCAGTACCTCACCGATCAAGACGCCGCTGACCTGAGCACACGAGCCACCCAGATCAACCCCGCCGAACTACGCCGTCAGATCCACGCGATCCAAGCCAGTCTCATCGAACTCGCCCGCCGCAGAGGCAAAGTCGAACAACGACCCAAGCGCAACGCGACCTACCTCAGCCGCAAGAAAATCCACCCCACCAAGCGGGCAAATTCAGATAAGTCAACGACTCACTCCACGCGGGCATCTTGACGTGAGTCAACATGA
>NZ_SEIP01000033.1:0-1535 GCF_004146205.1 Yimella sp. RIT 621 | reverse complement strand
GCCACCCGGTCACGGGCACCATGATTGATGTTCCACCCTTGAGCAGGACCCCACCACACACGCGGTGATGAAAGGCCACTGTCGCTCCTTAGAAAGGAGGTGATCCAGCCGCACCTTCCGGTACGGCTACCTTGTTACGACTTAGTCCCAATCGCCAATCCCACCTTCGACGGCTCCCCCCACAAGGGTTAGGCCACCGGCTTCGGGTGTTACCGACTTTCGTGACTTGACGGGCGGTGTGTACAAGGCCCGGGAACGTATTCACCGCAGCACTGCTGATCTGCGATTACTAGCGACTCCAACTTCATGGGGTCGAGTTGCAGACCCCAATCCGAACTGAGACCGGTTTTAAGGGATTCGCTCCACCTCACGGTATCGCAGCCCTCTGTACCAGCCATTGTAGCATGCGTGAAGCCCAAGACATAAGGGGCATGATGATTTGACGTCATCCCCACCTTCCTCCGAGTTGACCCCGGCAGTCTCCCATGAGTCCCCACCATTACGTGCTGGCAACATGGAACGAGGGTTGCGCTCGTTGCGGGACTTAACCCAACATCTCACGACACGAGCTGACGACAACCATGCACCACCTGTACACCAGCCAAAAGGCACACACATCTCTGCATGCTTCCGGTGTATGTCAAGCCTTGGTAAGGTTCTTCGCGTTGCATCGAATTAATCCGCATGCTCCGCCGCTTGTGCGGGCCCCCGTCAATTCCTTTGAGTTTTAGCCTTGCGGCCGTACTCCCCAGGCGGGGCGCTTAATGCGTTAGCTGCGGCACGGAACTCGTGGAATGAGTCCCACACCTAGCGCCCAACGTTTACGGCATGGACTACCAGGGTATCTAATCCTGTTCGCTCCCCATGCTTTCGCTTCTCAGCGTCAGTAATGGCCCAGAGACCTGCCTTCGCCATCGGTGTTCCTCCTGATATCTGCGCATTTCACCGCTACACCAGGAATTCCAGTCTCCCCTACCATACTCTAGCCTGCCCGTACCCACTGCAGAACCGGAGTTAAGCCCCGGTCTTTCACAGCAGACGCGACAAACCGCCTACAAGCTCTTTACGCCCAATAATTCCGGACAACGCTCGCACCCTACGTATTACCGCGGCTGCTGGCACGTAGTTAGCCGGTGCTTCTTCTGCAGGTACCGTCACTCTCGCTTCGTCCCTACTGAAAGAGGTTTACAACCCGAAGGCCGTCATCCCTCACGCGGCGTCGCTGCATCAGGCTTTCGCCCATTGTGCAATATTCCCCACTGCTGCCTCCCGTAGGAGTCTGGGCCGTGTCTCAGTCCCAGTGTGGCCGGTCACCCTCTCAGGCCGGCTACCCGTCAAAGCCTTGGTGAGCCACTACCTCACCAACAAGCTGATAGGCCGCGAGTCCATCCCCCACCAAAAAATCTTTCCACACACAACCATGCGACCATGTATGAATATCCAGTATTAGACCTCGTTTCCAAGGCTTATCCCAGAGTGAAGGGCAGGTTACTCACGTGTTACTCACCCGTTCGCCACTAATCCACCCCAGCAAG
>NZ_SEIP01000032.1:0-1848 GCF_004146205.1 Yimella sp. RIT 621 | reverse complement strand
ATTTATCTCTGCAGTAGACGCCCGGCCCGTCTTCGGCGCCTCGTGCCACACATGCCTTCCCGCTCGGGTTGCGGCGGGCCATAATTCGCCTTTCACGTGCCCGGCTTGCCGTCTTCGGAGCTGGGCCTTGACACCCCTGCACCGGGTACCCCCGCATCAGTACCGCACCTGCCGCTGGGCAGTCGATGCATCACCTGTCCGAACGGAATCGACCGGCCCCACGCTGATCACTGCTCTCACACCGCCGAAGCACTTCAACCGATCCGTCACTGCAGCATCATCGAGAAGCCGTCCTCGACACCGGCAGGTCCCGGGCCCGCTGGCTGTGATGTCTTCGCGCTGGCGGCGTCGGCGGAGAGAGGATTTCGCAGTGAGCAGCACCGCTCTTTCCGGGATCGAGGCGACCACCGAATCCGGCCCGCGGTGCTGCACGAAACCTTGGGGGCTCCATCGAGCCAGTGGCAATCCGGCCCGTGGTTGCCTCATCATGGAGCGGTGACTGCTGAGCGTTGCCGATCCACCGCCGATCCTGCCGAACCCCTTTCCGATGCCGAGCTGCTCATCGGCCTGGTGGTCTCACCATCCCTGAGTGCGGTGCTCGGCCCCGAGGTCACCACCTCGGTGCGCAAGATTTTGGTGCAGCGGTATCCGGGAGTGCGCTGGCAACTGAAGATGGCCGAAGACCGGCTGGTCGATCCACCCACCGAGACCTTGGACCTGCTGGAGGCGGCCCGAAACCGCGTGCTGGAGGACAACTGGGATTTGGCCGTGGTGCTCACCGAGATCCGCCTGAAGACCGGCCGACGTCCGGTGCTCACCCAGCTCAGCCCCGTGCACGGGGTAGGACTGGTCTCCGTCCCAGCCCTGGGAGCCGTGCACGTGCGGCAGAAGGTGCAAGAGACCACCGTGCACGTGGTCGGGCAGCTCCTGGGCTACGACGCCGAAGACCTCAACGCCCAGCGGGATCTTGCTCGAAGAGCCCACCAGCTGTCCACCGATCTCGACGAACGCCCGGACGACAACGTCGTGCAGTTCACGGCCCGAGTGCTGAGCGGCAACGTGCGGTTGCTGCTGGGCATGATCCGCGCCAACCAGCCTTGGGCCTTCGTGGCCCGGCTCTCCCGGGCGCTGGTCGTGGCAGCGGCCACCGGCATGCTGACATTGGTGGCCTCGGACCTATGGGTACTGGCCATGGCCTACGGGCCGGTGCGCCTGGTCCTGCTGGCGGTGATGGCGATCGGGGCGGTGAGTGCCACCCTGATCCTGGGAGCCGACTTGTGGGAGCGCCCACGGCGGCGAGCCCAACGTGAGCAGGTGATCCTGTTCAATTTGGCCACCACCGCGACCGTGGCCATCGGGGTTGTGATGTTCTACCTCGTCTTATTCATCCTGTCCTGGGTCGGCGCGCTGCTGCTCATCGACGAGCAGGTACTGGCCGGTGTCGCCGGTCACCCAGTGAACGCTTTGGACTACGCGAAGATCAGCTGGCTCACCGCCAGCCTGGCCACCGTGGGCGGAGCACTAGGAGCAGGACTGGAGGACGAAGATGTGGTGCGCGCCGCTGCCTACACCCGGTCCAGCACCTGACACAGCCCCAGCACAGAAGAACTGAAACATCTACGCGTTGATGCCACGTCTATGCAGGTGTCATTGCCGGTCGCGATGACTTGGTGGGCTCAGCGCAGTGCGCTGCCTCGTACTCGGCGGGTGGGGCGTTGCCGAGGCGGGTGTGCGGGCGGGCGCTGTTGTACCTGTCGATCCGGGATCCGCACCGCCCTGCCGGACGCGCGGATCGCAGTCGACAAGTGGCATCTCGTCGCCCTCGCCAACCTCATGGTCACCCAGGTC
>NZ_SEIP01000031.1:0-2676 GCF_004146205.1 Yimella sp. RIT 621 | reverse complement strand
AGCGCGGCCACCGCGTGATCCTTCGAGTGAACCTCTCACAGCACTCTCGAATGGAGTCATCACGATGACCGCACCACACATTGTCGACAGTGAGGATGGGGTTGGCATCCCCGGGTGGAGGTCTGACTCGATTGTCGACGGGCGTCAGCGACTGCCTTTGCATGGGATTCGTCGATCTTCAGGCCCGGGGATGCCACGCACGCGACCGGACGAGCGGCGTGACCTCATAGGAGCTTGAGCACAAGCCCCATCACTGTCTTGTCCGCTTTGCTCGACCGGGCGCGTGCTGTCCCCGTAGCTGGCACTGGAAGGCGGCATAGACCACGATGACAGACCACCTCTCGTCCCCCGAAGTCTTCGGCGGAGTCGACACCCACGCGCTCACGCATCACGCCGCCGTGGTCGACCGGCTCGGTCGCGAGTTGGCCGATCGCGAGTTTCCGGCGACGCCTGTCGGCTATGAATCTCTACGGTCTTGGTTGCTCGGCTGGGGCCAGCTGGTGAGCGTGGGAGTCGAAGGCACCGGCTCCTACGGTGCTGGGCTCACGCGGGTGCTTACCGGCGCTGGAATTCCCGTCGTCGAGGTCGACCGTCCGGACCGATCTGCGCGACGCTCGCAGGGCAAGTCCGACCCGCTGGACGCGTACGCGGCGGCTCGGGCGGCGGCGTCAGGACGCGCGGCCGGAACTCCGAAGTCGCGGGACGGCATCGTTGAATCGATCCGGTGCCTGCGCCTGGCGCAGCGCTCTGCGATCAAGGCCAGGACCCAGTGCATCAACCAGATCCGGGCACTCCTGGTGAATGGGCCGGCCAACCTGCGCGAGCAGATGCAGCCGCTGCCCACTGCGAAGATGATCAAGTCTCTGGCACGGCTTCGACCCGGAGCCGACCTCACGGATCCTGGCATCGCCTGCAAGCAGGCGCTCCGCTCACTGGCGCGTCGTCACGCGGACCTCGATGAGGAGATCAAGGAACTGCACCGCGGGCTTACCGTACTCACCCAGCAAGCTGCGCCCGATCTGCTTGAACGGCCCGGCGTCGGTGTCCAGGTCGCGGCACAGATGCTGATCACCGCTGGCGACAACCCTGACCGACTCGGGTCCGAGGCGTCCTTCGCCCACCTGACCGGGGTGGCGCCCGTTCCCGCATCCTCAGGCAAGCGGCACCGGCACCGACTCAACCGCGGCGGCGACCGCGCCGCCAACAATGCGCTCTACACCGTGGCACTGGTTCGCATGCGTTACCACGAGCCGACCCGCGCCTACGTCCAGAAGCGCACCGCCGAAGGACTGACGAAGAAGGACATCATCCGCTGTCTCAAACGCGCCATCGCCCGCGAGATGTACCGACTGGTCACCCATCGAACAGACCCGCTGAAGAGCTCAGCAGCATCTTTAGAGACGGCTGCTTGACATCTATAGGAGCATCCCTGCCGGCCTGCTCGGTGAAGCCCTCGCTGAGGCCAGTCCTGACTTGATGCGTTCGTTGCTGCAGTCAGTGATCAATGCGTTGCTGTCCGCGGACGCCGACGCTGTCGTCGGTGCCGAGTACGGCCGACCAGATCCCAGCCGCACGGCCCAACGCAACGGGTACCGCCACCGGCCCCTGGACACCAGGGTCGGCACCCTCGACGTCGCCGTCCCCAAACTCCGTACCGGGACGTACTTTCCCGAATGGCTCCTGGAACGCCGTAAACGCGCCGAGTCCGCGCTGATCACCGTCGTGGCCGACTGCTACCTGGCCGGCGTCAGTACCCGCCGGATGGACAAGCTGGTCAAGCAGCTCGGCATCGACTCTTTGTCCAAGTCACAGGTGTCGCGGATGGCCACCGACCTAGACCAGATCGTCGAGGAGTTCCGCCACCGGCCCCTGGGTGACGCGGGCCCGTTCACCTTCGTCACTGCCGATGCGTTGACGATGAAAGTCCGCGAGGGCGGCCGGGTCATCAACGCGGTCGTGCTGCTGGCGACCGGGGTCAACGGCGACGGGCACCGTGAAGTCCTCGGGATGCGGGTCGCCACCAGTGAGACCGGGCCGGCGTGGAATGAGTTCTTCGCCGATCTGGTCGCCCGGGGCCTTACCGGGGTGCGGCTGGTCACCTCCGACGCCCACGCCGGTTTGGTCGAGTCGATCACGGCGAACCTGCCTGGTGCGTCCTGGCAACGCTGCCGCACCCACTACGCCGCGAACCTGATGTCGGTGACCCCCAAGCCCATGTGGCCGGCGGTCAAAGCGATGCTGCACAGCGTGTACGACCAGCCTGACGCGGTCAGTGTGCAGGCTCAGTTCGACCGGCTCCTGGACTATGTCGTAGCGAAGCTGCCCGAGGTCCACGACCACCGCGATGCCGCCCGCGCGGACATCCTCGCGTTCACGAACTTCCCCAAAGACGTGTGGTCCCAGATCTGGTCGAACAACCCCACCGAACGCCTCAACCGAGAGATCCGCCGTCGCACCGACTCGGTCGGGATCTTCCCCAACCGGGCCGCGATCATCCGCCTCGTCGGAGCCGTCCTGGCCGAACAAACCGACGAATGGGCCGAAGGACGCCGCTACCTCGGCCTCGAAGTCCTGAGCCGCTGCCGCGCCAACCTCACCACCACCGACCCCGAGATCGGAGCCGACACCCTGCCCGCACTCACCGCCTGAACCAACCCATCGAAGGAACACGCACCG
>NZ_SEIP01000030.1:0-3355 GCF_004146205.1 Yimella sp. RIT 621 | reverse complement strand
TTTTTTGTGTAAGTTTTTAAGAGCGTACGGTGGATGCCTTGGCACCAGGAACCGATGAAGGACGTAGGAATCTGCGATAAGCCTCGGGGAGTCGATAACCAGACTGTGATCCGAGGATTTCCGAATGGGGGAACCCCGCACCATTCATGTGGTGTGACCCATACCTGAACTCATAGGGTATGTGGAGGGAACGTGGGGAAGTGAAACATCTCAGTACCCACAGGAAGAGAAAACAACAGTGATTCCGTGAGTAGTGGCGAGCGAAAGCGGATGAGGCTAAACCGCGGTTGTGTGATACCTGTCAGGGGTTGCAGTCGTGGGGTTGTGGGATCGTTCTTACCAATGCTGACATGTTGGTGGGCAGTTAGAAATGGCGCGTGTAGGCGAAACATCTTGAATGGTGTACCGGAGAGGGTGTAAGTCCTGTAGCCGAAACATGTGTCACTGTCTTGGACGTGTTCCCAAGTAGCACCGGGCCCGTGAAATCCGGTGTGAATCTGGCAGGACCACCTGCTAAGCCTAAATATTCCCTGGTGACCGATAGCGGACTAGTACCGTGAGGGAAAGGTGAAAAGTACCCCGGGAGGGGAGTGAAATAGTACCTGAAACCGTGCGCTTACAATCCGTCAGAGCCTCCTTGTTGGGGTGATGGCGTGCCTTTTGAAGAATGAGCCTGCGAGTTAGTGCTCAGTGGCGAGGTTAACCCGGGTGGGGTAGCCGTAGCGAAAGCGAGTCCGAAGAGGGCGTTTTTAGTCGCTGGGTCTAGACCCGAAGCGGAGTGATCTACCCATGGCCAGGTTGAAGCGACGGTAAGACGTCGTGGAGGACCGAACCCACTTAGGTTGAAAACTGAGGGGATGAGCTGTGGGTAGGGGTGAAAGGCCAATCAAACTCCGTGATAGCTGGTTCTCCCCGAAATGCATTTAGGTGCAGCGTCACGTGTTTCTTGCCGGAGGTAGAGCTACTGGATGGCTGATGGGCCTCACCAGGTTACTGACGTCAGCCAAACTCCGAATGCCGGTAAGTGAGAGCGTGGCAGTGAGACTGTGGGGGATAAGCTTCATAGTCGAGAGGGAAACAGCCCAGATCACCAGCTAAGGTCCCTAAGCGTGTGCTAAGTGGAAAAGGATGTGGAGTTGCTGTGACAACCAGGAGGTTGGCTTAGAAGCAGCCACCCTTTAAAGAGTGCGTAATAGCTCACTGGTCAAGTGATTCCGCGCCGACAATGTAGCGGGGCTCAAGCACACCACCGAAGCTGTGGCAATCACACGACACCCTGATTTCAAGCCTTGTGTTTGTGGTCCAGGGGTGTGGTTGGGTAGGGGAGCGTCGTGTGGGCAGTGAAGCGCCGGAGTGATCCAGGTGTGGAGGCCACACGAGTGAGAATGCAGGCATGAGTAGCGAATGACGGGTGAGAAACCCGTCCGCCGAATAACCAAGGGTTCCAGGGTCAAGCTAATCTGCCCTGGGTAAGTCGGGACCTAAGGCGAGGCCGACAGGCGTAGTCGATGGACATCCGGTTGATATTCCGGAACCGGCGAAGGACCGCCCATATCGAACCAAGGGATGCTAACCACCCGAACCATCATGTTCGTACGCCTTCGGGTGTGCGTGTTGGTGGGGAGCGTGGGACCCGATCTTGTAGTAGGTAAGCGAGGGAGTGACGCAGGAAGGTAGCCTCCGCGGGGCGATGGTTGTCCCCGTCTAAGACTGTAGGCCGACTGGTAGGCAAATCCGCCAGTCATGAGGCTGAGAGTTGATAGTGACCACATATGTGGGAAGTAGGGTGATCCTATGCTGCCGAGAAAAACTTCTAGCGAGGTTCGAGCCGCCCGTACCCTAAACCGACTCAGGTGGTTAGGTAGAGAATACTAAGGCGATCGAGTGAATCGTGGTTAAGGAATTCGGCAAAATGCCCCCGTAACTTCGGGAGAAGGGGGGCCCAATCCTTGAAGTGACTTGCTCACTAGGGGTGAGGGCCGCAGAGACCAGGGAGAAGCGACTGTTTACTAAAAACACAGGTCCGTGCGAAGAAGTAATTCGATGTATACGGACTGACGCCTGCCCGGTGCTGGAACGTTAAGGGGACCGGTTAGCCTTTGGGCGAAGCTGAGAACTTAAGCGCCAGTAAACGGCGGTGGTAACTATAACCATCCTAAGGTAGCGAAATTCCTTGTCGGGTAAGTTCCGACCTGCACGAATGGCGTAACGACTTCTCCACTGTCTCAACCGCGAACTCGGCGAAATTGCACTACGAGTAAAGATGCTCGTTACGCGCAGCAGGACGGAAAGACCCCGGGACCTTTACTACAGCTTGGTATTGGTGTTCGGTACGGCTTGTGTAGGATAGGTGGGAGACTGTGAAGCATGCACGCCAGTGTGTGTGGAGTCAACGTTGAAATACCACTCTGGTCGTTCTGGGCTCCTAACCTCGGTCCGTGATCCGGATCAGGGACAGTGCCTGGTGGGTAGTTTAACTGGGGCGGTTGCCTCCCAAAAGGTAACGGAGGCGCCCAAAGGTTCCCTCAGCCTGGTTGGCAATCAGGTTTTGAGTGTAAGTGCACAAGGGAGCTTGACTGTGAGACAGACATGTCGAGCAGAGACGAAAGTCGGGACTAGTGACCCGGCGGTGGCTTGTGGAAGCGCCGTCGCTCAACGGATAAAAGGTACCCCGGGGATAACAGGCTGATCTTGCCCAAGAGCTCATATCGACGGCATGGTTTGGCACCTCGATGTCGGCTCGTCGCATCCTGGGGCTGGAGTAGGTCCCAAGGGTTGGGCTGTTCGCCCATTAAAGCGGTACGCGAGCTGGGTTTAGAACGTCGTGAGACAGTTCGGTCCCTATCCGCTGTGCGCGTAGGAAACTTGAGAAGACCTGTCCCTAGTACGAGAGGACCGGGATGGACGAACCTCTGGTGTGTCAGTTGTTCCGCCAGGAGCACCGCTGATTAGCTACGTTCGGAAGTGATAACCGCTGAAAGCATCTAAGCGGGAAGCACGCTTCAAGATGAGGTTTCCATGCCCCTTTGTGGGTGAGAGGCTCCCAGTAGACGACTGGGTTGATAGGCCGGACGTGGAAGCACAGTAATGTGTGTAGCTGACCGGTACTAATAAGCCGATAACTTACTCAAACCCTTCACAACAAAGGGTTCCTGCAGTTCATGCTTTAGCGTCCACTATGCGATATCTGAAACAACACGCAACAAACCTGTTGGCGTCATAGTTTCATAGTGTTACGGCGGTCATAGCGAAGTGGGAAACGCCCGGTCACATTCCGAACCCGGAAGCTAAGCCCTTCAGCGCCGATGGTACTGCACTCGGTAGGGTGTGGGAGAGTAGGACACCGCCGGACTTC
>NZ_SEIP01000003.1:0-258393 GCF_004146205.1 Yimella sp. RIT 621 | reverse complement strand
AACGAGCCCTGCCGTCGCACGCACAAAGCGCGGCTACATGACGCTCCGCTCAACACGAGGACAGCATCGTGCGTCGGCGACAGCGGGAAAGTCGTTTGACGATCGACGTTACGGCTGTGAGTGTCAGCGGGTGCCTCCCCTTCGTCCTTGGCCCAAGACCATCAACGGTGTGTTGCTGCGCGATCCCCAAGACGCAGACATCGAGGTCATCGCGAGCTTCCGCAACCTGCCCGAAGTCAACCGGTGGATGATCGTCACCCACCAGACCCTTGACGAGCTACGCCGAAGCTGGCTCGCCGTTGCGTCCAGCCAGACGGACTTCTCCTGCGTCGCCGAGGTCGACGGTGAGCTTGCTGGGGTCGGATTCCTTGAGGTCGAGGACGGAGCGGGCCAGCCCGGCAAGCCTCGCGGGACCGACGCGTGCATCGGATACATCGTCCGTCCGGGGTACGAAGGTCGCGGTGTGGGATCAGCCGTTGCCCGCGGCCTGGTCGAGGCTGCGTTTGTGCACCTTGAACTGCGAAGAGTGACGGCCGGCTGCTTCGCGGACAACTTCGCTTCGGTACGCATCCTGGAGAAGACCGGTCTGCGGCGCGAGCAGCACGGGCGAGGGGACTCCTGGCACGCCGAACTGGGATGGGTCGACGGCTACACCTACGGCGCGCTCAGAGACGAGTGGCTCGCTGCGCGAGCCGGAAGCCTGGCAGCCGGCACCGAATCCTGAGGCAGCCTCCGTGGTTCGAGCGGGTGTGGCCTCGCGTCCGGTCGACGCTTGATCACGCGCTTCGGAATTTCGCTCGCCCGAACGGTGCAGAGCAGCGGCGTGGATCAAGTTCTGATCGAGCAGCGACAGGTCGGCAGCCGCTGCGAAACCGCTGATATGACCCCCAAGGCTGAACATCGCGATCGGTCACGCCGCCGGCGTCGTGGCTGGTCAGGGTGACGTCAACGTACCCGTACCGCGGGTCGAGGTCGGGAATGAGGTGGTGCGGCCGGCCACCGTGCCGACAGCGATGAGGCGGCAGCGCGGCGCAGTGCGGGGGTGTTCATGTGGGACCCCTTTCCGAGCGAGAGGGGTCGCTGTGTCGACGTCCGGTAAGGGGTGCCGGTTGGGCTAAGCCCACCAACCGCGGCCCATGCCGAACTCGCTGTACAGATCGTGCGGCAGGTCGGTGCGCGAGCCGAGGAAGGAACCCACGACGGCACTGCCCAGATCGTCGAGATCGGGGGTGACCACGCGGCCGTCGACCCGCTTGGCGAGTTCGCCGAGGAAGCGTCCGAGCGACGGCTCGTCGCCGAGTTGGAAGAAGGTGGTCTGCGCGCCCATCCGTCCGGCGGTCTCCAACTCGCGGACGGTGACCGCGAGCGTGAACGGGTGCGGCGGGTAGTCGAAGAAGGACTGTCCGTCGCGTTCGAGGTGCGCAGTCGGCTCGCCGTCGGTGACGATCAGCAGCACCGGCTGTGCGGACGGGTGCTTGCGGAAGAAGCGATTGGCCAGCAGCAGCCCGTGGTGCAGGTTCGTCCCCTTGTACTGCATGCCCGACAACGCGGTGAGTTCCTCGATGCCCATGACCTCGGCGTTCCGGCCGAAACCGATGAGCTGCAGGTGATCTCCGCGGAAGCGTGTCGAGATCAGCTGGTGCAGCGCGAGAGCAGTGCGCTTCATCGGCACCCATCGACCGGCGCGGATCATCGAGTACGAGGTGTCGACCAGCAGAGCCACCGCGGCCTGGGTGCGCGCCTCGGTCTCGACCACCTCGACATCGCCCATCTCGATCCGGACGCGTCCGTCCCGCCGACCGTCCGCAGCCTTGCGCTGGACGGCGTTGGTGATGGTGCGGGTGACGTCCCAGCTCTGGGTATCCCCGAACTCCCACTGCTTCGAGGCGCCGGTCAGTTCGCCCGCGGCACCCGATCGACGCATGTCCCGCGACCCGGAGCGACCGGACATCCGGTCGGCGACATCCCGCAGGAGCGTCTTGCCGAGCTGCCGCATCGCCTTGGGGGACAGGCGAAGTGCGCCATCCGACCCCTTGGCCAGGTATCCGGTGTCGCGCAGTTCGCGCTCGAGGTCGGCGAGCGTGCGTGCGTCGAGCGCCGCTTCCGGGCCGAGCAGCTTGGAGACGGCGTCCAGATCGATGTCGTCCATCCGGGCTCCCGGCCGGTCCTGGTCGAGTTGTTGGACGAGGTCGTCGAGTTGGGCGAGCTCCTGCAGCGCGCCGGTGCCGTCGCCCAGACCAAGTCCTTCCTCGCCGCCGAACTCCTCCGAGCCGCCCCAGTCCTCGCCCGGACGCAGTGACTGCAGCTGGGAGTCGAGCTGCGCGAGTTGCTCCATCAGCTCCGGTGATCCGAACGCCTGCCCGGCCAACTGCATGAGTTCCTCACGCTGCTCGGGGGTCATCGAATTCATCATTCGCTGCGCGGCCGCAGCGCGGGCTGCCATCGCGTCGAGGAGTTCGTCGAGATTCTGCGGGTTCTCGCGGAAGAACTCGCCGTGCTTGTCCATGAACTGCTCGAACGCCTCGTCCACGTCCTGCCCGGCTGCCTTCTTCGCCAGCAGCTCGTTCAGATCGCGCAGCATCTCGGTGACCGCGGCTCGATCCTCATCGGTCGCGGACTCCAAGGCCTGCTTCATACCCGCGAACCGCTGGTCGAGCAGTTCTCGACCCAGCAGGTCCTTGATCTGCTCATAGTGCTCGCGCGCGTCGGCCGACCGCCACGGGTAGTCGGCCAACTCGGTGACGGCCTGCGCGGGAGACGGCGGGAGGTTCTCGATCCGCATCTCGGCGAACCGGGCATCGTCGTCGAGGTCGCGAGCCAGCCGCTTTCGCTCCTCCAGCACCGCCTTGTCCAAAAGCTCCTTGACCTGCTTCAGTGTGCCGCCGAGGTTGCTGCGTGCCAGGATCTCCTCGCGTCGCTTGGACACCTGCTGCATCAACTGATCGAGCCCGCGCTGTTGCTCGCTGCCGCGTCGCAGGTACTCGCGCATCGCCTGCTCGGGGGAGTACCCGGCCATGACGTCCTCACCGATCGCGGCAAGTGCGTCGGCGAGGTCGACGGGAGGAGCCAGCGGATCGGGTCCGCCGGTGTACTTCCCGTAACGGGAGCGATGGGTCATTCGAATTCCGTTCAGCCGTAGATGGTTTCGCCGTCGCCCGACTGCTTGCCCACCTTGCGGATCAGGTACAGGCCTTCCAGTGCGAGCTCGATCGCGCAGGCACGTTCGCCGTCCGTCGTCGCACCGACCCGCTCGGCGATGTCGTCGTAGAGCGTCGATCCGGCGAGCGAGGGAAGTCCGTCGATGAAGTCCTTGGCCGTCACCCGCTCACCGGTCGTGACCATCGAGCCGTTCTCGAACGCGTCCACCAGTGGAGCCAGGTCGAGTCCCTTGAAGAGGTGACGCACGGTGTCGGCTGTCGAGGTACGCAGCAGGTGGTCGAGCACCGCGCGTTCGCGTCCCTCTTCGCCGACCTCGAACTCCACCTTTCCGCCGAGCACGTCGACCGCTGTCTCCAGATCGACCACGCGAGCCACGGCGTCGTCCTCGCCACGAATCACCTTGCGGTGCAGCGCAGCTGCCGCGATGGTCTCCGCCCCTGCGATCGAGAAGCGGGCCGAGACACCGGAGCGTTGGTCGACGGACGACGACTCACGCAGGGCACGGGTGAAGCGGGCCAGGATCTCGACGAGTGCGTCCGGCACGGTGGCGACCAGATCTGCCTCCTGCCGAATGACGGCCACCTCGTCGTCGAGCTCGACCGGGTAATGGGTGCGGATCTCCGCGCCGAAGCGGTCCTTGAGCGGAGTGATGATGCGTCCGCGGTTGGTGTAGTCCTCCGGGTTGGCGCTCGCGACGACCAGCACGTCCAGCGGCAGCCGCAGCAGGTAGCCACGGATCTGGATGTCTCGCTCCTCCATCACGTTGAGCATCGCGACCTGGATGCGCTCGGCGAGGTCGGGCAGTTCGTTGATCGCGACGATGCCGCGGTGCGAGCGGGGGATCAGGCCGAAGTGGATCGTCTCCGGGTCGCCTAGACTGCGCCCCTCGGCGACCTTCATCGGATCGACGTCACCGATCAGGTCGGCCACCGAGGTGTCGGGGGTTGCAAGCTTCTCCGAATACCGCTCGGCACGGTGCCGCCAGGTGATCGGCAGGTCGTCACGGAGTTCCTCGGCACGCTGCTTGGACGCGTGGGTGATCGGGTCGTACGGGTGCTCACCCAGTTCGGACCCCTCGATCACCGGCGTCCACTCATCCAGGAGCCCGGCGAGAGTACGCAGGATGCGGGTCTTGCCCTGGCCACGTTCGCCCAGCAGGACGACGTCATGGCCGGCGATCAGTGCCCGTTCCAACTGGGGGACGACGGTGTCGTCCAGGCCGTGCAGGCCCGGCCACGGGTTGCGTCCCTCGGCGAGGGCCGCGAGCAGATTGTCGCGGATCTCTTCGCGGATGTGCTTGTGCTGATGGCCGCTCGCGCGAAGTTCGCCGACGGTGCTGATGGTGGGTGCCTCGGTCACCCCCTCACGCTACGTCGTGGACCGGTTCGGTCGTGAGTGTCCGGACAATGGGCGAGACGTGACGGACGTTTTCATCCCTTGAGGTGGCAGGATCCAGACATTGCCCGGGTGGTTCTCAGAGAGCGGGACGCGATGGTGGATCTGACCCTCGACGACGAACAGCGCGGCTTCCAGCAGGTGGCCCGTGAGTTCCTCGCCAAGGAGGTCGTGCCCTACCGGCGTGACTGGGACCGTGCCGAGTCGATCGATCTCGCTCTGGTGCCCAAGCTCGCGGAAATCGGCTTCCTCGGGCTGACCGTCCCGCAGGAGTACGGCGGCATCGGCGGCGACTGGATCACCTACTGCCTGGGCATGGAGGAACTCGGTCGTGCTGACTCGTCCGTGCGTGGACTCGTGTCGGTGTCGATGGGATTGTGCGGCAAGCCGATTCTCGATTACGGCACCGAGGAGCAGAAGCAGCACTGGCTGCGCCGCATCGTCACCGGTGAATCGATCGGCTGCTTCGGACTGACCGAACCCGACAACGGGTCCGACCCCGGCTCGCTGAAGACGAAGGCGGTCAAGGACGGCGACGACTACCTGCTGCGCGGACAGAAGATCTTCATCACCAACGGCACCTGGGCGGACGTCTGCCTCGTGTTCGCGCGCACCAGCCCGGACGGGCCGAAGGGCATCAGTGCCTTCCTGGTGCCGACGAATTCGCCCGGATTCGAGCGCCGCGAGATCAAGGGCAAGCTCGGCCTGCGCGGTCAGGCGACCGCGGAGATCTTCCTGGACGAGGTGCGGGTGCCCTCCTCCGCCCGGCTGGGTGACGAGGGCAAGGGAATGTCGATCGCGATGTCGGCCCTGGACAAGGGTCGGGTCTCGGTCGCTGCCGGGTGTGTCGGAATCGCGGCCGGCTGCCTCGAGGAGGTCGTGAACTACACGACCGAGCGCAAGCAGTTCGGCAAGGTCATCGCCTCCTACCAACTGGTGCAGGAGATGATCGCCGACATCAGCGTCGACACCGATGCGGCCCGCCTGCTGACCTGGCGCGCGGCCCACCTGTTGGAGAAGGGCGAACCCTTCAAGGTGGAAGCCTCGAAGGCGAAGCTGTTCGCGTCCGAGACGGCCGTGAAGTCGGCCAATCTCGCCATCCAGGCGTTCGGCGGCTACGGCTACATCGACGAGTACCCCGTGCAGAAGTACCTGCGGGACGCCCGCGTGATGACGCTCTACGAAGGCACCTCCCAGATCCAGAAACTGCTCATCGGCCGCGCCGAGACCGGCATCAACGCGTTCACCAGCTGAAAGGTCCCACCCCCATGGCAACCCAGAGCCCGATGCAGTTGTTCGGCATCGACACGCTGATCGAATCCGACGACCGTGACATGTCCGCGGCCGTCCGCAAGCTGCTCGACGCCGAAGTTCGCCCGCACCTGCAGGACTGGTACGAAGCCGGCACCGTCCCGGTCAAGGAACTCGCGCCGAAGCTCGGGGAGATGGGGCTGCTCGGCATGCACCTGGAGGGGTACGGGTGTGCCGGAACGTCCGCGACCGCGTACGGCCTGGCCTGCGTCGAACTCGAAGCGGCCGACTCTGGTATTCGGTCGCTGGTGTCGGTGCAGGGCTCGCTCGCGATGTTCGCCATCTGGCGGTTCGGCAGCGAGGAGCAGAAGCAGGAGTGGCTGCCGCGCATGGCGGCCGGGGAGGCAATCGGTTGCTTCGGGTTGACCGAGCCCGACTTCGGTTCCAACCCCGCAGGCATGCGGACGCGGGCCCGTCGCGACGGTGACGACTGGGTGTTGAACGGCTCGAAGATGTGGATCACGAACGCACCGGTGGCCGATGTCGCCGTGGTCTGGGCGCAGACCGGGGAATCGAGCAAGGAGATCCGCGGCTTCGTGGTGCCCACGGACACGCCGGGATTCAGCGCTCCGGAGATCAAGAAGAAGCTGTCGCTGCGTGCATCGGTGACGGGTGAGATCGTGCTGGAGAACGTGCGTCTGCCCGACTCGGCGATGTTGCCCGAAGCAGCAGGTCTGTCCGGTCCGCTGTCGTGTCTGAACGAGGCTCGCTTCGGCATCGTGTTCGGCGCGGTCGGCGCCGCGCGTGACTGCATCGAAGCAGCGATCTCCTACGTCGGCGACCGCGAGATCTTCGACAAGCCGCTCGCCGGCTACCAGATCACCCAGACCAAGCTCGCCGACATGACGCTCGAATGGGGCAAGGCGATGCTGCTCGCGCTGCACCTCGGTTCGCTGAAGGACAACGGCGGTGTGCGCCCCGAGCAGATCAGCCTCGGCAAGCTCAACAACGTCCGGGAAGCCATTCAGATCGCTCGGGAGTGCCGAACCCTGTTGGGGGCCAACGGAATCACGCTCGAGTACCCGGTCCTGCGCCACGCCAACAACCTGGAATCGGTGCTCACCTACGAGGGCACCTCAGAGGTGCACCAGCTGATGATCGGTCAGGCGCTGACCGGCGTCGCGGCCTTCCGCTGAGACTCACGCGCTGCCTCGGGCGAAGCGCTCGGCCCAGTCGGCGAGGGTCTGACGGATCTGCGGGCTGGAATCCTCAACCCGGAACGGGACGCCGCTCATGTCCTGCAGCTCGAACGGGCCCCTCGGGTGGCCGAGCGCGGTACGGCAGGCGGCGTCGATGTCGGTGATCGACGCATAACCGCCCTCGAGCAGGAACACGGCCTCGTCCCGGATGGCGTTGAGGATGCGGTTGGCGATGAATCCGTTGATCTCCTTGTCCATCACGACGGCTTCTTTGCCCAAGCGCTTTGGTCGGCGCAGAGGGGACGGGTGGTGGCCCGGCGGTCACGCGATGCGTGGTCGATAGGCTGAAGGCTCCTGCCGGTCGCCTCTGGAGATGCCCTCGTTCATGGCTTCGTCGCACTTCGTCCTGACCCACGTCCCAGGCGGCTCCGCCCTCTCCGGCTTCCGGGCCCGAGCGCTGCTGACGCGCTTGCAGCAGGTGCAGCCGAATGTCACCGGGGTCGATGCCCGGTACGTGCACTGGGTCGCGAGCACCCGTGAACTCGACGACCTCACCCGCGACTCCCTCACCCGGATCCTCACCTACGGCGACGCCTACGAGGGCCCGACCGAGGGCACCCTGGTCGTGGTGACGCCGCGGCTCGGCACGATCTCGCCGTGGGCGTCCAAGGCGACCGACATCGTCCACAACTGCGGCATCGAAGTGCATCGTGTCGAGCGTGCGACGGAGTTCGTGCTCACCGGTGAGGTCGACGACTGGGACGCGGCCGCTGCCGTCCTGCACGACCGGATGACCGAGACGGCATTCGCCGATCACGACGCAGCGGCGCACCTGTTCGACGAGCGTGACCCCGAGCCGATGGAACGCATCGACGTTCTGGGTCGCGGGCGCGAGGCGATCGAGGAGGCCGATGCACGTTTCGGTCTCGCCCTCTCCGGCGACGAGATCGACTACCTGGTCGAGGCGTTCACCGGGCTCTCCCGCAACCCCAGCGATGTCGAACTCATGATGTTCGCACAGGCGAACTCCGAGCACTGCCGCCACAAGATCTTCAACGCCGATTTCGTGGTCGACGGCGAAGTACAGACCCAGTCGCTGTTCGGGATGATCCGGTACACCGAGGCCGTCGCGGGCGAGGGCACCGTCGTCGCGTACAAGGACAACGCCTCGGTCATGGCTGGTGGGCCGGTCACACGGTGGATGCCCGCCGAGCAGGCCGGACCGTCCCCCTACGGCGAGCACCCGGACGAGGTGCACGTACTGATGAAGGTCGAGACGCACAACCACCCGACCGCGATCAGCCCGTTCCCCGGTGCGGCCACCGGCGCGGGCGGCGAGATTCGCGACGAAGGCGCGACCGGCCGCGGCTCCGCACCCAAGGCCGGCCTCACCGGATTCATGGTCTCGAACCTGAATCTTCCTGGCACTCAGGAAAACTGGGAGGACGAGGATTACGGCGCACCCGAACACATCGCGTCCCCGCTCGACATCATGATCGAGGGGCCGATCGGCGCGGCGGCCTTCAACAACGAGTTCGGACGGCCGGGCCTCGGTGGTTTCTTCCGCGTCTACGAGCAGACCGTCGACGGGGTGCGCCGCGGCTATCACAAGCCGATCATGAGCGCGGGCGGCCTCGGGGCGATCAGCGCGAACCAGACCGAGAAGATCATCTTCCCCGCGGGAACGCTGCTCGTTCAGCTCGGTGGCCCCGGGATGCGGATCGGAATGGGCGGTGGCGCGGCATCGTCGATGGCTTCGGGCACCAACGCCGCCGAACTCGACTTCGACTCCGTGCAACGCGGCAACCCCGAGATCGAGCGGCGCGCGCAGGAGGTCATCAACCACTGCTGGGCGATGGGCGAGCAGAACCCGGTGCTCGCCATCCACGATGTGGGGGCCGGCGGACTGTCCAATGCCTTCCCCGAACTCGTCGACGGCGCGGCCCTCGGTGCCCGCTTCGATCTGTCGGCGGTGCCCCTGGAGGAGTCCGGGCTCGCGCCGAAGGAGATCTGGTGCAACGAGTCCCAGGAGCGCTATGTCATTGCGCTGCAGGCAGATTCGTTGGACCAGTTCGCTGCGCTCTGCGAACGCGAGCGCTGCCCTTTTGCCGTGGTCGGCGTGGCGAAGGACGATGCGCAACTGGTGCTCGCGGGCGAGAGCGACGACCACCCCATCGACATGCCGATGGAAGTGCTGCTCGGCAAACCGCCGAGGATGACCCGCGACGTCCGCCGAGTGGAGCGTTCGACGGCGCCGCTCGACGTGTCGAGCATCGACCTGCGCGAGTCGGCCTACGCGGTGCTTCGTCACCCGTCCGTCGCCTCGAAGCGTTTCCTCATCACGATCGGTGACCGCACTGTCGGCGGTCTGACTCACCGCGACCAGATGGTCGGTCCGTGGCAGGTGCCGGTGGCCGATGTCGCGGTCACGCTGTCCGATTTCGTCGGCCTCGCCGGACAGGCGATGAGCAGCGGCGAACGCTCGCCGTTGGCAGCGGTCGACGGTCCGGCGTCCGGCCGCATGGCCGTCGGTGAGGCGATCACCAACCTCGTCGCCGCTCCGATCACGCTGTCCGGCGTGAAGCTGTCGTGCAACTGGATGGCGGCCTGCGGCGAGGACGGCGAGGACGCGGCGCTGTTCGACACCGTCCACGCGGTCGCCATGGAACTGTGCCCCGCGCTCGGCGTTTCGGTGCCGGTGGGCAAGGACTCCCTGTCGATGCGCACCAAGTGGGACGACAAGCAGGTCACCTCGCCCGTGACGCTCGTCGTGTCGGCTTTCGCGTCCCTGTCCGACGTCACCGGCACGCTCACCCCGCAGCTGCGCGGCGGTGACACCACACTCCTGGCAGTCGACCTCGGTGCCGGCCGAAACCGGCTCGGCGGTTCGATACTGGCTCAGGTCAATGCTGAGTTCGGCGGGGAGGTGCCCGATCTCGACGACCCCGCGCGACTGGTCGCTCTCGTCGATGGCGTGAACGCGCTGCGCGCGAGCGGAATTGCGCTCAGCTACCACGACCGCTCAGACGGTGGGTTGTGGACGACTGCCACTGAGATGGCGTTCGCCGGCAACACCGGTGTCGACCTCGAGGTTGCGAGCATCCAGGCGTTGTTCACCGAGGAGCTCGGTGCGATCGTCGAGGTGCCCTCCGCGCAGGTCGACGAGGCGCTCGCTGCTCTCGCGGGGTGCGGCGAGGTCACAGTGATCGGAAAGCCGAACTCCGACAAGCGAATCCGGGTGAAGATCGCCGGTCGGTCCGCCGTCGACGAACCTCTGTCGGACCTCGCACAGGCGTGGGACGAGGTGTCGTGGCGTATTGCGTCGCTGCGTGACAACCCGGAGTGCGCCGACTCCGAACACTCGGCGGTCGGCACCGACGTCCCGGGTCTGGTCGTCGCCCCGAGTTTCGACCCGGCCGACGATGTCGCCGGGCCCTATCTCAACCTCGGTGTACGTCCCAAGGTCGCGATCCTGCGCGAGCAGGGAGTCAACAGCCATGTCGAGACCGCGTTCGCGTTCGACCGGGCCGGGTTCGAGGCGTACGACGTGCACATGACCGACCTGCAGGCCGGACGGTTCGACCTCGCGGACGCCGTCGGCCTGGTCGCCTGCGGCGGGTTCTCCTACGGAGACACCCTCGGCGCCGGTGAAGGTTGGGCGCGTTCGGTGTTGTTCAATCCGACTCTGACAGAGGCGTTCTCGACGTTCTTCCACCGCGAGGACACTTTCGGTCTCGGCATCTGCAACGGCTGTCAGATGTTCGCCGCGCTGGCCGACCTCATTCCGGGAGCGCAGGCGTGGCCGCGGTTCACCCGCAACAGGTCGGAGCAGTACGAGGCTCGCCTCTCACAGGTCGAGGTACTGGACTCGCCGTCCATCTTCTTCGCGGGGATGGCGGGTTCGCGGCTGCCGATCGCCGTGGCGCACGGGGAGGGTTTCGCGAACTTCGATCTGCGTGGTGACGAGAGTCGCGTGCACCGGGCTGCTCGATACGTTGACGGTAACGGACAACCGGCCAGCGCATATCCGTTGAACCCCAACGGTTCTCCGGACGGACTGACTGCGGTGACGACCCCGGACGGCCGGTTCACCGCGATGATGCCGCACCCCGAACGCGTGCAGCGCAACGTGCAGCTCAGCTGGACCGACGGCCCGATCGGACAGGCGAGCCCGTGGTTGCGGATGTTCCGTAATGCGCGGGTCTGGGTCGACTGAACGCCGCAGGTCAGAGGATCGCGACGAGCTCGGCGTCGGCAGCAGTGCGGACGGTGTCCAGCGCATCGGCGGCTGTGGGTGCCGACAGTGCCAGCGCAGCCAGGCGCCGACACTCCTCCAGAGAATGACGCGACAGCGCGAAGCGAACGATCGCGACCTTCGACGGCGCCATCGACAACGACCCGACACCCATGCCGGTCAGCACGAGCGCCATCAACGGGTCACCGCCGGATTCACCGCACACGCCGATGGGCTTTGCGAGCTCGGCGGCTCCGTCGCAGGCAGCCTTGATCACCGAGAGCACGGCCGGCTGCCACGGATCAAGCAGATCGGAGAGCGCACCCTCCATCCGGTCGGCCGCCATCGTGTACTGCGCCAGGTCGTTGGTGCCCAGGCTGCCGAAATCGACCGGACCGAGCACATGCCGAGCCGACAGGGCCGCTGCCGGCACCTCGATCATCACGCCCGACGTGGGCAGGCCCGCAGCCGCGACCTGCTCGGCGAACCACGACGCCTCATCGAGGGTGGCCACCATCGGGGCCATCACCCGAACGTCCGCGCCGGTAGCCGACGCCGCAGCACCGAGTGCCTCGAGCTGGGTCTGCAGCAGCTCCGGACGTGCTTGTGACAGGCGCAGGCCACGACGGCCGAGAGCAGGGTTCTCCTCATCGCCGAGGTCGGCGAAAGCGAGCGGCTTGTCGGCACCCGCGTCCAGCGTCCGGACTACGATCCGACGGTCGTGCCCGAAGGGTTCGAAGACCTTGGTGTAGATGTCGGTCTGCTCCTGCAGCATGGGCGCCTTCTTCGCCGACAGGAAGACGAACTCGGTGCGGAACAGACCCACCCCCTCGACGTCGGTGGCAGCCGCGGCGACGGCGTCGTCCACCCCGCCGATGTTTGCGAGCAGGGCGACCGCGTGACCGTCGGATGTGCGGCCGGCACCGGTCGAGGACGACAGTACATCGGCCCGCTTGGCGTCGCGATCGGCAAGAGCCGCAACGATTTCCGGTTCCGGGTCGGTGAGTACCTCGCCGGTGTCTCCGTCGATGGACAGCACAGTACCGATCTCGATGTCGAGCGCTCCGGCACAGTGAACGACGGCGGGGATGCCCATCTGAGCGGCGAGAATCGCGGTGTGGCTGTTGCGACCGCCCGCCTGGGTGACGATGCCGGCGACGAGCGCCTTGTCGAGCACGGCGGTGTCGGCCGGAGCCAGATCCAGGGCGACGACGATCGAGCGCTGGGCCAACGTCGGAACGCCCGGCGCCGGTAGGCCGAGCAGCACCGAGATGGCCCGGGCGCCGACGTCACGCAGATCGGTGACCCGCTCGGCGAAGTAATCGCCCAGCGCTTCGAACTGAAGGACGTACTCCTCGACTGCGAGGTGCACCGCGTTCGCCGGGCCGTTTCCGCCCGCGAGGTGCTTGCCGGCCGCCTTGTGCAGGCCCTTGTCGCGGGCGATGAGGGCGGTGGCGGACAGGATCTGCGCGGCCGTCTTCGGCGCCGCTGCGGCGCGGGCGTCCAACTCGGTCGCGACCGATTCGAAGGCGGCCTTGACCTCGAGCAGTGCCGAGTTGGCGTCACTCGGTGCCGGCTCATCGGCCGGTGCCTGCATCGGGGGAGCGACGAGGACCGCCGGGGCGTAGGCGGATCCGGGGCTGACGCCGATCCCTTGCAGAATCATGTTCTCCACCGCCGTCAACTCATTCCGCGTCGAGGTCGCGCGAGAGCAGGTCGACGAGCGAGTCGAGTGCCTCGTCGGCGCCGTCGCCTGCGGCGGTCAGCTCGACCTCTTCGCCGTGCCTGGCGCCGAGCGCCATCACCCCCAGGATGCTGGTCGCGTCGACCGGGTCCTCGCCCGGCTTGGCGATCTGGACGTCCAGTCCGGTCTCGGACGCCGCCTGGACGAACAGGGCCGCGGGGCGGGCGTGCAGGCCCACCTTCGAAGCGATGGTGACGGTGCGCTGTGCCATGAAACTGACTCCTTCGTCGGTTGGGTGTGTTGTGAGTCTGCCGCAGCGATCAGGCTGCGACGAGGGTGTTGGTGGACTTCTTGGCAGCGGCTTGCTTGAGCACGACCACGACCGTGGTCATCACCAGCACACCCGCCGCGAGAGCGACCAGGAAGAGGGCGAAGTTGCCGATCAGCGGGAGCACCCAGATGCCGCCGTGCGGGGCGCGCAATGTGGCGCCGAAGGCCATCGACAGGGCTCCGGTGACGCTTGACCCGGCGACCGACGCGACGATCACGCGCCACGGGTCGGCGGCCGCGAACGGGATGGCTCCCTCGGAGATGAACGAGGCGCCGAGCAGCCACGCGGCCTTGCCGTTCTCCCGCTCGGGCTCGGTGAACAGCTTGGGCCGGATGGTGGTGGCCAGTGCCAGACCGAGCGGCGCGACCATTCCGGCGGCCATGACCGCGGCCATGATCTTCAGTTGCGGGGCATCGGTTGCGGTGCCGGCTGCGGACAGCCCGGTGGTCGCGAAGGCGTACGCCACCTTGTTCACCGGGCCGCCGAGGTCGAAGCCCATCATCGCGCCGACGATCAAGCCGAGCAGGACCGCGCTGGTGCCCGACATGCTGTTCAGCCCCTCAGCCAACTGGTCGGACAGCCACTTGATCGGCCGGCCGAGCACGGTGATCAGCAACCCGACGGTGAGCAGGGTCGACAGCAGCGGGATCACCACGACGGGCATCACGCCACGGACGTTCTTGTGCACATTCCAACCGGAGATCCACTTGGCGATCAGGCCACCGAGCAGGCCGGTCGCGATGCCGCCGAGGAAGCCGGCCTGCATGGTGACCGCCACGGCGCCGCCGACGATGCCGGGCACCAGACCCGGACGGTCGGCGATCGCGTACGCGATGTAGCCGGACAGGATCGGGACGAGGAACCCGAACGCTGCTCGACCGATGAGGAAAAGCAGTGCAGCCCAGTGCATCCCGTCGAGCGGGTTGAACGAGTTCTGCAGGACGGTGATGGTCTTGGCATCGGCCGTCGGGTCGAGCGTGAAGTTCTTCGTGACGTCGATCGCGCCGGTCTCACCGCCGAAGATCTGGGCGAGCATGAAGCCGAGCGCGATGAGGATTCCGCCGGCCGCGACGAACGGGATCATGTACGACACACCGGTCATCAGCCACTTGCGCAGCCGCGTGCCGAGGCCCTCGCTCTCGGGCTCGTCGTCCATGACGGACGCCGGCGTCGCCTGGGCGCGCGAAGGATCCTTCCGCCACTCGTCCGCGAGCCGTCCGGCCTGCGCCAGCAGGGCAGGGGCGTCGCTGATCGCCTTCTTCACCCCGACATCGACCGTCGGCTTACCAGCGAAGCGCTGCTTGTCGCGCACCTCGACGTCGTGAGCGAAGATCACGGCGTCCGCCTCGACGATCTGGCGTGCGGTGAGCGGCGTCGATCCGGCGGATCCCTGTGTCTCCACGGTGATCGAGTGCCCCGCCTCGCGGGCCGCGTTCTCCAGTGCCTCGGCGGCCATGTAGGTGTGGGCGATGCCGGTCGGGCAGGAGGTCACCGCGACGAACCGCCGGGAGGTGGACGCATCCGCGGTCGGTGCGGTCGGCTCGACCTCGTCCGGGACCGATGCCCTGTCCGATGTCTTGTCCGATGTCTTGTCCGATGCCGGCGCAGCAGCGGTGGCGCCGGCGGCTGCCGTGGTGGTCGAAGCTGCAGCGGGCTTGGCGGGCGCATTGTCGAGCGAGACCCGGGAGTTCACGAGCTCGACGACCTCGGACTTCGTCCTCGCCGACTGCAACTGTGCGCGGAACTCCTTGTCCATCAACGCTTTCGCCAGCTTGGGCAGCATCTGCATGTGCGCCTCACCGCCCTCCTCGGGAGCGGCGATGAGGAAGATCGTGGTCGCCGGGCCGTCCTTGGCGCCCCAATCGATGCCTTCGACCGGGCGTCCGAAAACCAGCGATGGTTCGGTGATCGCCGCGCTACGGGCATGCGGGATACCGATGCCGCCGGGCAGGCCGGTTGCCATCTTCTCCTCGCGGGCACGCACGTCGGCGAGGAACGCATCGAGGTCGGTGCAGCGACCGGTCGCGACCAGCGTCTCGGCGAGAGTGCGCGTGGCCTCATGGCGGTCGTCGCCACCCAGGTCCAGGACGACCTGTTCGTCGGTGATCAGAGACACGACGTGTCCTTTCGTCGGTGCGTCAGGAGATGACGCGGTCGAGTTGCGGGGTGCGCGTGGAGTGCACCTCGATATCGGTGAGGTCTTCGAGGTGCGGTACCTGACTGCCGGGTAGTCCAACGGCGGCGGCGCCCCAGCGGACGCCCTCGCGAAGGGCGGCTTCAAGGTCGCCGCCCGCCACGGTCGAGTGCAGGAAGCCGGCGAGCAGGCAGTCGCCGGCGCCGACCGTCGACAACGGGTCGGCGATTTTCGCTCCGGCCCAGACCAGTTCGTCGGCGGTCACGGCAATCGCGCCGTCGGCGCCGAGGCTCACGACGACTGTCTCGACACCGTCCGCGACCAGTTCGCGTGCCGCGTCCACGACGTCACCGACGGTGCTGAGCGGGCGGCCGACGAGCTCGGCGAGCTCCTCATGGTTCGGCTTGATCAGGTGCGGTCGAGCCGCGACGGCCAACGGGAAGGGGGCTCCGGAGGTATCGATCGCGACCTTCACGCCGCGTCCGCTCATCCGACGGACCAGTTCGGCGTACAGCGTGGTCGGGACGCCCGGCGGTAGCGAGCCACAACCGACCACCCAGGACGCGGACACGCACGCCCGTGCGGTGGCGCCGAACAGGGCGCTGACCTCGGCGTCCGTCAGATGTGGACCCGCCTCGTTGAGCTTGGTCGTCGTGCCGTCCGGCTCGACCGCCGCGATGTTCATCCGGGCCGACCCGGCGATCTCCACGGCGAGATGAGGGACCCTCGCAGCGTCGAGCAGTTCGGTGAGCAGGTGACCCTCAGGGCCACCAGCAGGAAGGACCGCGAGCGTCGGTGTCTCGTTGGCGGCGAGGGCTCGGGAGACGTTGATTCCCTTGCCGCCCGGGTCGATTCGGCCGCAAGCGGCGCGCTGTACCTCGCCGAGGGCGATGTGCTCGAAGGACATCGTGCGGTCCACGCTGGGGTTCGGAGTGAGGGTGACGATCATGCACATGCCACCTTCGTTCCTGCATCGACCAACCCGTCGCGGTCGTCCGCAGCGAGCGCGGAGTCGGTGATGACGAGATCGACGGCGTCCAGCGGCGAGAAGCGGTGCAGGTGGTCGACACCCACCTTGCTGGAATCGGTCACGACGACGGTTTTGGTCGCGGCGCCGATCATCGCTGTTTTCACTGCGGCCTCGGCCTCGTCCGGGGTCGTCAGTCCGCGTCGGGTGCTGATGCCGTTGGTGCCGACGAAGGCGACATCGACGGTGAGGCCGCCCAACAGGTCCGACGCCCAGGAACCGACGGCTGCGCCGGTGACGCCGCGAACGCGTCCGCCCAGCAGCAGGAGGGTGAGGTTCGGGCGGTCGGTGAGCAATGCCGCGGCCTGTACCGAGTTGGTGACCACCGTGAGCGATATGTCGACCGGGAGCAGGCCGGCGATCGCGAGGGTGGTCGAACCGCTGTCGAGCAGGATCGTGCCGTCGGCAGGGATCTCATCCAACGCGCGGGCAGCGATCCGGGTCTTCTTTTTGGTCGAGCGGGTGGATCGGGCGGCCAGGGTCGGTTCGAGACGTTCGACCGGAATCGCTCCGCCATGAACTCGTCGCAGCGTGCCGCGGTCCTCCAGGACGCTCAGGTCGCGTCGCACCGTCTCGGTGGTGACCTCGAGAGCACCGGCCAGGTCGGCGACCGCGACCCGCCCGTTACGGCGGGCCTCGTCGACGATGCGCTGGTGGCGCTCGGCTGCGTACACGGCTGACTGACTCCTCGTGTGAGTTGGCCCACGTGGTCGTGGTCACGTCAGAAAACCACCTGAACGTGCAGAAGTCAACAGAAAACAACATTTGTTTATATTGGAACGTCGGGACGTGCCAACCGGCGGGCCGGGCTACGTACCGTGGGTCGAGCGAGCGCACACGAAACGGACCGATACCTGGAGGCGCACATGACCCGCATCGCGATCATCGGAGGGCACGGCAAGATCGCCCTGCTCGCAGCTCACAAGCTCGCCGCAGCCGGGCACGAGGTCAGCTCGATCATCCGCAATCCCGATCACGCCGCAGATGTCGCCGAGACCGGCGCCGCACCGGTCGTGGCTGATGTCGAGCAACTCGACACCGATGAACTCGCCGAACTGCTCACCGGGCACCAGGTGATCGTGTGGTCCGCAGGAGCCGGCGGTGGTCACCCCGAGCGCACCTATGCCGTCGACAGGGACGCGGCGATCCGATCGATGGACGCCTCCCGCCAGGCCGGCGTGCTGCGGTACGTGATGGTGTCCTACTTCGGTGCCGGTCCCGGTCACGGTGTGCCGGAAGACAATTCGTTCTTCGCGTACGCCGACGCCAAGGCCGCGGCCGATGAACACCTCAAGGCGTCCGAACTGCAGTGGACGATCCTCAAGCCGAGCACTCTCACTCTCGACCCGTCGTCCGGGACGCTCGACCCGGCGAACGACGGCAAGACGTCCACGTCACGTGAGTTGGTTGCCGATGTGATCACCGCCGTCGTCGAAGCCGACCCCGAAACGGTCGCGGGCCGCGAGATCGAATTCACCGACGGCGACGTTCCGATCGCCGACGCGCTGCATCGTTCGTGAACCCCCAGCGGTAATTCCGGGATCCGTCGCCGCCCCTTCACCAACTGCCGGTGCAGAAGGAGGAGCGTGGAGACATGGGTTTGGACGAAGGTGTCCTGGCAGTGGTGATCATCCTCATGGTGATCGGACTGCTTCCGATGGCGATGGCGTGGCTCGAACAGCGCTGGTTGCACGATGAGGAGAAGGTGGGCGAGACGGTTCTGTCGCCTCGGTAGCCCTGGCTGCCCGGGCGGCGACGACGGTCTGCGACGATCGCCGGTATGAGCGTCCCGAACACCCCGGTCTGGACGATTCCCGGTGGCAAGGTCTCGGGTCGCGGCACCCCGAAGGTGTGGCAGGCGACCGGCCTTCCCTACGCGTCCGCTTCCCGGTGGGGTCTGCCCGTTCCCGTGCCGTTCTCCGGTCGGGATTTCGATGCACGTGAGCCGTCCCCGGTCTGTCCGCAGGTGTCGTTCCCGCTCATCGACGAAGTGCTGGACGATCTGGAGGGTCGACCGCGAACGGACGAGAACTGCCTCAACCTCTCGGTGACCGTCCCGGCCGGCACGAGCTCGGATGCCGCGCTGCCGGTGCTGGTGTGGATCCACGGCGGCTCCTATGTGACCGGTGGCGGCGACCTGCCCATCTACGACCCGACCGCCCTGGTCGTCGAGCAGCGGCTGATCGTGGTCAGCATCAACTATCGGCTCGGACTCTTCGGCTACCTGCGGCACGGCGACGCACCGGGCAATCTCGGTCTGCTCGATCAGCGCGCCGCCCTTCGCTGGGTGCACGAGAACATCGCGGTCTTCGGCGGGGACCCGCAGCACGTCACCGTTTTCGGGGAGTCCGCCGGTGGCGACTCGGTCGCCCACCTGATGATCGCCGAGGGCACCCGGGGCCTTTTCCGTAGGGCGATCGTGATGAGCGCCCCGCTCGGTCTGATGAGCAGACGGGACCGGATGTACGTCGCGATGGCTCGCCAGGTGCAGGACCTGGCGCCGGACGCGTCCGTCGACGAGGTCCTGGCTGCCACCGACCGCCTGCAACGGATGTCCCTGCGTTACGGCCTGCGGGCCGGGATGCCGTTCGGCCCGCAGTACGGCATCGACCCGTTGCCGAAGGAACGGGATCTGGACGATGCCTGGCGATCAGCGGGATCGATCGATCTGCTGATCGGACACACCGATCGGGAAGCGGCGTTGTTCGTCCCGCCCCGGCTCGGACGCCTGCCGTTGCGGCCCGCGGTACGCGAGCAACTCGTCCGGCGGCTCACCAGCCGCATCTACGGCGCTCCGGCTCGCCGGTTCGCCCAGCGTCATTCGGCGGCCGGCGGCCACACAGGGCGGTACGTCCTGCGCTCGAAACCGGCCAACGGCCCGCTCGCCGGTGCGCACACCACGGATCTCCCGCTCGTCTTCCCCGGGCCGGCGTGGGATTCCATCGTTCGTGCGTCGGGCCCGGCGTGGCATGCAACCTTCGATGAAGGACGTGCGATGCGCACTGTGCTCGCCGAATTCGCGAGGCGCGGCACGCTCGACGAACGTGCACATGCACCCGTGTTCGTGCACGCACTGCGATCCTGACCCGAGCCGAAGGGGCTGCCGACAACAATGGGCGCCATGATGATCGCCCGCTCGCTCGCGTTGTTCCTGGCTGCCGCAGTCTGCGAGATCGGCGGCGCGTGGCTCGTCTGGCAGGGCGTCCGGGAGCACAAGGGTTGGCTCTGGATCGGAGCCGGCGTGATCGCATTAGGCCTCTACGGGTTCGTCGCGACCTTGCAGCAGGACGCGAACTTCGGGCGGATCCTGGCGGCGTACGGCGGAGTTTTCGTCGCAGGTTCGTTGGTCTGGGGCATGGTGATGGACGGCTACCGTCCCGATCGCTACGACGTAGTCGGGGCGCTCTGCTGCCTGGTGGGTGTCGCGATCATCATGTACTCACCCCGCGCCATTTGACCGTTCCGAACCAACCTGCGGCTCGGCGTGAAAACGGATTCATTCCTGCAAGTAGCCCAGGCGGACCATGAGGACATGACTGTCGGGAGTGGTCTCGTAGTCGTTGACCTCGCCTTCCGGGCGTCCGACCCGCTGCCCGCCGACCATCACGATCCGGTCGGGGGCAGGCGTACCCGCGATGCACGCGCACTGTGGTCGACATGCCCGACCTCCGTGGGCGGATGGAGGCGGCCGCCGGACGGCGGTCGTCACGTCTTGACTGTCGCGCGTTCGCACGCCGAGCGCGAGAGGTGGGTGTCAGTCCGTAGTCGCTGCGAGTGGGAGGATCGAGCGCTTCGTCGTCCGTACCCCGGAGGTTGCCCTGTCCCGCGTCCGCGGCTTGTTCGCCGACACCCGTCCGCTGCGCGTCCCGGCTTACCGACGGCTGTGGTGGACCAACATCATCACGCTCATCGGCGCGCAACTGACTGTGGTCGCGGTGCCCGCGCAGATCTACAAGATCACCGGCAGCTCGGCCTATGTCGGTCTCACCGGGCTGTTCGGCCTCGTCCCGCTGATCGTCTTCGGTCTGTACGGCGGCGCCCTCGCCGATGCCATGGACCGGCGCAAACTGCTGACCATCACCACGATCGGCCTCATCGCGACCAGCGCGCTGTTCTTCGTGCAAGCCGCAGCACAGCTCGACCATGTCTGGTTGTTGCTGGTGCTGTTCGCCGTCCAACAGGCGTTCTTCGCGGTGAACCAGCCGACGCGCTCGGCGATCTACCCGCGACTGGTGCCGTTGGAACAGCTGCCCGCCGCGAACTCGCTCAACATGACGGTCATGCAGTTCGGTGCCATCGCCGGGCCGATGGTCGGCGGTCTGCTCATCCCGGTGCTCGGCTACTCCTGGCTCTACGCGGCCGACACCATCACCTTGTTCGCGACGCTGTGGGCCGTGGTCGGCCTGCCTGCCATGCCTGTGATCGGCCAGGCGAGCAAGGCCGGTTTCCGTTCTGTCATCGAAGGATTCGCCTACCTGCGCGCGCACACGGTGTTGCTCATGTCGTTCGTCGTCGACATCATCGCCATGGTCTTCGGCATGCCCCGGGCGCTGTTCCCACAGATCGCGCACCTCGACTTCGGTGGCCCGGACGGTGGCGGGTTCGCCTTCGCGTTGCTGTTCGCCGCGATCCCGGCCGGTGCCGTCATCGGCGGGGTGCTGTCGGGCTGGGTGTCGCGCGTCGAGCGCCAAGGGCTGGCTGTGGTCGTGGCGATCGTCGTATGGGGCGTCGCCATCACGGTGTTCGGCCTCGCGGTGGCCTTCGGCAGGGGAGCAGCCGGTCTACCGCTGGCGATCGCCGTCGGTGCCTTGATGGTGGCCGGCGCTGCCGACATGGCCTCCGCCGCATTCCGCACCACGATGCTGCAGGAGGCAGCCACCGATGATGTCCGTGGCCGCCTCCAAGGTGTGTTCACCGTCGTCGTCGCCGGTGGTCCCCGCTTGGCCGACGTCGCGCACGGTGCTGCCGCCGTCGGGCTGGGAACGGCGTGGACCGCCGCAGGCGGCGGTCTGCTGACCGTCGTCCTCGTGATGGCGGTGTCGCTGGCCGCGCCGGTGTTCGTGCGCTACCGGGTGGCACGTTGACCACCGGCACACCGCCGGGTCCGCGTCCTGACCCGCGCCCCGATCCTCAGGCCCAGGTGACCTTGCCTTCGCCGACCTTCTTCTGGGCTTCGGTGGTCTGGGTCAGACCCGGAATGCGCTTGCCCTTCTCCGGGGAGGCGAGGATCGCCCAGTTGGTGCCCCCGACGTACGACACCGGCTTGCCCTTGGCCCAGCGCACCTTGATCTCCGCCAGGGCCGGCCCGATCTGCCCGGCCTTCTCCGTTCGCATGACGGTGTACTCGATGTCGCCCGCGGTGCAGTCGTACCCGGTCTTGACGCCCTTCGCCAGCAGCCAGCTGCTCTTCGGCGGCACCGCGCGCTCGCGTGCACAACCCAGCTTCGTCGCGAACGCTTCGATGGCGGCGTCGTCGAGCAGCGCGCCATCGGTGGACGTCGGTGAACTGGTCTCACTCACCGTTGGGCTCGAAGTTTCCGAACTGGTCGGGCTCGAGGTCTCGGGGCCGGAGGTGTCAGTGCTCGACTCAGTGCTCGACTCAGTGCTCGACTCGGAACTGCTCGTCGGCTCCGCTGTACCGGTGGTCGTCGCCCCGGAATTCGTGGCGCTGCTGACCGTCACACCGGAGTCCGAACCGCAGCCCGCCAGCAGTGTCGTGGCAGCAACCGCGCTGAGAAGGGCGTAACCAGGCTTCATGGGGTCCCCCGGGGGTCCGGACCGGAATGTCGAGCGCTGACAGCGTACGTCGTCCCGGTCGTGCATTGTTGCTGGTGCGCCGGTCCGCGATCGCGAACCGCGAAGTGGACGGCGCCGCGGCAGGTCTGGTTCCACCTCGAAGGCCGACAGCAAACCGACCAGAAAACTTTTGTCGGGTCGGGAATGATGGACGCGCCCAGGAGGTTGAGTCCATCAGACGCAAGTTTCCAGGGTCTCGACTTGACAATGTTTCGACACCCGGAGTTGAGTCGCCTGTAGTCCTGAACCCCACAACAAGGAGAACATCACCATGGCTCGTGCGGTAGGTATTGACCTCGGCACCACCAACTCGGCCGTTGCCGTCCTTGAGGGCAACGATCCGGAAATCATCGCGAACGCTGAGGGCGGCCGCACCACGCCGTCCGTCGTGGCTTTCGCCAAGAACGGCGACGTCCTCGTCGGCGAGATCGCCAAGCGACAGGCGGTCACCAACGTCGACCGCACCATCCGTTCGGTCAAGCGCCACATGGGCACCGACTGGACCACCGACGAGATCGACGGCAAGAAGTACACGCCGCAGGAGATCTCCGCGCGCATTCTGATGAAGCTCAAGCGGGACGCCGAGTCCTACCTCGGCGAGAAGGTCACTGACGCGGTCATCACCGTCCCGGCGTACTTCGACGACGCCGAGCGTCAGGCCACCAAGGAGGCCGGCGAGATCGCAGGCCTCAACGTCCTGCGCATCGTCAACGAGCCCACCGCGGCCGCACTGGCATACGGCCTGGACAAGGGCAAGGAGGACGAGCTCATCCTGGTCTTCGACCTGGGTGGCGGCACCTTCGACGTCTCGCTGCTCGAGGTCGGCAAGGACCCCGAGGACGGCTTCAGCACCATCCAGGTGCGCGCCACCAGCGGTGACAACAAGCTCGGTGGTGACGACTGGGACCAGCGCATCGTCGAGCACCTGCTCACCACGGTGAAGAACCAGACCGGTGTCGACCTGTCCAAGGACAAGATCGCCATGCAGCGTCTTCGCGACGCCGCCGAGCAGGCCAAGAAGGAACTGTCGTCGTCGACGTCCACCAACCTGTCGCTGCAGTACCTGAGCATGGGTGAAAACGGTCCGATCCACCTGGACGAGACCATCACCCGCGCGCAGTTCGAGCAGATGACCAAGGACCTCCTGGAGCGCACCAAGACCCCGTTCCAGAACGTCATCAAGGACGCCGGCATCTCGGTCGGCGACATCGACCACGTAGTGCTCGTGGGTGGTTCCACCCGCATGCCCGCAGTCGCCGAGGTCGTCAAGGAACTCACCGGCAAGGAGCCCAACAAGGGCGTCAACCCGGACGAGGTCGTCGCCGTCGGTGCTGCCCTGCAGGCCGGTGTGCTGAAGGGTGAGCGCAAGGACGTGCTGCTCATCGACGTCACCCCGCTGAGCCTGGGTATCGAGACCAAGGGTGGTCTGTTCACCAAGCTCATCGAGCGCAACTCCGCGATCCCGACCAAGCGCACCGAGGTGTTCTCGACGGCCGAGGACAACCAGCCGTCCGTCGATATCCAGGTGTTCCAGGGTGAGCGCGAAGTGGCCAAGATGAACAAGCCGCTCGGCAACTTCGAACTCTCCGGCATCGCACCCGCCCCGCGTGGTGTGCCGCAGATCGAGGTCACCTTCGACATCGACGCCAACGGCATCGTGCACGTGTCCGCCAAGGACCGCGGCACGGGCAAGGAAGCCTCGATCCAGATCACCGGTGGATCCGCCCTCCCCAAGGAGGACATCGACCGCATGATCAAGGACGCCGAGGAGCACGCCGCCGAGGACGCCAAGCGGCGCGAGGCCACCGAGGCGCGCAACACCGCCGAGCAGCTCGTGTACTCGACGGAGAAGTTCCTCGCCGACAACGGTGACAAGATCCTGGCCGATACCAAGACCGAGGTCGAGACCGCGACCAACGACCTGAAGGACGCGCTCAAGGACGAGAACACCTCCCCGGAGGACATCGCGGCCAAGAGCAAGACCCTCTCGGACGTCTCGCAGAAGATGGGCGCGGCGATGTACGCGTCCGAGAGCGCCGAAGGTGCGCCCTCGGGTGACGCCTCCACCGCAGGTGCCGCGGACGACTCCGCCCAGACCGCCGGTGACGACGACGTCGTCGACGCCGAGGTCGTGGACGACGACGAGTCGGACAAGAAGTGACCGACGATCAGGTGGGCTCCTCGCAGGAGGAGCCCACCGGGCCGGTCGTCCGGGACAAGCGCCGTATCGACCCCGAGACGGGCGAGCTGCGCGGCGCACACCCCGCAGACCATGAGAAGGAGGACGCCGTGAGCGACGACAACAGCGCTGACAAGAGTGCCGAGAAGGGCTCCGAGAAGGGTTCGGGCAACGACGAGTTCGACCGGATCGTCGAGGCGGAAGGCGGCGACAGCGCGTTCGGTGGGGCGGTCGGCGACGACCTGCCCAATACCGAAGCGATCAACGACGACCCGCAGCAGACAACCGGTTCGAGCGCCGGTCCGAGCGACGACGTCCACCCGGACGCCGCGCTCGCCGCCGAGCGGTTGGCAGACCTGCAGCGACTGCAGGCCGAGTACGTCAACTACAAACGGCGCGTCGACCGCGACCGCGAGATGGCGCACAGCGCCACCCTCGCCGGATTCGTGGAGTCGCTGTTGCCGGTGTTGGACGAGATCCACTACGCGCGCCAGCACGGCGACCTCGAGGAGGGTTCGCCGTTCGCCAAGATCGCCGCCAAGCTCGATGCGATCCTGGGTCGCTACGGCCTGGCCAGCTTCGGTGAGGTGGGCGACGCGTTCGACCCGATGCACCACGAGGCCCTGATGCACATCGAGGCCGAGGTGCCCGAGGGCAGCGAAGGCACCACCGTCGTTCAGGTGATGCAGCCCGGTTACAAGGTGGGCGAGCGTGTCGTGCGCCCGGCCCGCGTGGCGGTCGCAGACCCTCAGTGATGCAGTTCCCCGTCGTGGGCCACGCGGACGGGAAACAGATCGGAACCGTGGCCCACGACGAAGGACCAAGGAGAAAGCATGGCGAGCCAGGACTGGCTGGAGAAGGACTTTTACAAGATCCTCGGGGTGCCCCAGGACGCGTCCGAGGCCGACATCAAGAAGGCCTACCGCAAATTGGCCCGGCAGTACCACCCGGACAAGAACCCGGGCGACACGGTCGCCGAGCAGAAGTTCAAGGACGTCGGGGAGGCCAACTCCGTCCTCGGCGACAAGGACAAGCGCGCCGAGTACGACCAGTTGCGCGCGATGGTCGGCGGGGGAGCTCGCTTCACCGCAGGCGGTGGAGGGGGTGGCGCCGGAGCAGCCGGCTTTGAGGACCTCTTCGGTTCGATGTTCGGTGGCGGCGGTGCCGGTCCGGCCGGCGGCTTCTCCACCGGTGGCGGACAGACCTTCAACCTGGACGACATCCTCGGCCAGTTCGGTGGTGGCGCAGGGGGATTCGGCGGCAACGGCGGATTCAGCCAAGCGCCCCCGAAGGGCCGCGACGTCCGTGCTCAGACCACCTTGTCGTTTCGTTCCGCGGCTGAGGGCGAGACCGTCTCGCTGCAGTCGGCCGACGGTTCGACGATCAAGACCCGTATCCCCGCGGGCGTGAAGGACGGACAGACGATCCGGCTGCGGGGCAAGGGGCAGCCCGGCCCCGGCGGTGCCGGCGACCTGCTGCTGGAAGTGCACGTGCAGCCGCACCCGGTGTTCGGCCGGGACGGCAACGACATCACCGTCGACCTGCCGGTCACCTTCGCCGAGGCGACCTTGGGCGCCACGGTCGCGGTGCCGACCCTCGACGGTTCGACCGTCAAGGTCAAGATCGCTCCCGGAACGCAGTCCGGTCAGGTGCTGCGGATCAAGGGCCGAGGCATCCAGGCCAAGTCCGGCGCGGGCAACCTGCTCGCGAAGGTGCACGTGGTGGTGTCGACCGATCTGTCGGACGACGACAAGAAGACGCTCGCCGAGATCGCCGACAAACGGGGCGGTGACCCGCGCGCCGACCTGATGGCGAAGGCGCGTCAGTGATGAACCGCTCGCCCATACCCGACATGGGCGCCCCGGTGTATGTGATCTCGGTGGCGGCCGAGCTGGCCGGAATGCACGCTCAAACGTTGCGTCAGTACGACCGGCTCGGCATCGTCACCCCGTCGCGCACCCGGGGTGGCGGACGCCGTTACAGCGCCCGCGACATCGAGATGTTGCGGGAGGTGCAGCGCCTGTCCCAGGAGGAAGGCGTCAGCCTGGCCGGCATCGCCCGGATCATGGAGCTCGAGGCACAGGTCGACACCCTCCGCGCCAGGGTCCACGAACTTCAGGATCAGCTCCAATACGCTTCGGCGGCAAGAGTTTTCGCCGCTGCGCCGGGCGGTCAGATCGTCGCACTGCGGCCGGGCGAACGTGCCCGTCGCCGGGCCCCGGGCACGTCCTTGGTGGTTTGGCGCCCCAGCGCTGATCTACACCCGTAATCAAGGAAACCGGTCGCAATTGCGACCGGTTTCCTTGTCGTCAGCGGGGCAGGTTGCGCAGGTTGGACCGCGCCATCGACACCGCTTCTCCCGCGCCGCCGTTGAACACGATCTTGCTCATCGCCGTGGCGAATCCGAAGATCTGCGTGCCGGTCACCTTGGGCGGGATCGACAACGCGTTCGGGTCGGTCACGACGTCCACCAGTGCCGGCCCGTCGTGCGCCAGCGCTTCCCGGTACGCCTTCTCCAAGTGCTTCGGGTCCTCCACGCGAATCGACTTCCAGCCCATGGCTGCTGCGATCGCGGCGTAGTTGACCTCGGGCACGTCGACGCCGAAGTCGGGCAACTTGTCGACCAGCATCTCCAGCTTCACCATGCCCAGGGTCGAGTTGTTGAACACCACGACATTGATCGGCAGGTCGTAGGCCGCCGCGGTGAGCATCTCGCCCAGCAGCATGCCGAGGCCACCGTCACCTGACATCGAGATCACCTGCCGGTCGCGCTGGGCGAACTGTGCGCCGATGGCCTGCGGCAGCGCGTTCGCCATCGATCCGTGCAGAAACGAGCCGATGAGGCGGCGCGAGCCGAGCGGGTTGATGTACCGAGCGCTCCACACGTTGCACATGCCGGTGTCGGCGGTGAACACCGCGTTGTCCGCCGCGACCTGGTCCAGGACGGACGCCGCGTACTCGGGGTGGATCGGCTTCTTCTTCTCCACCTTGCGCGTGTAGGCGCCTACTGCTTTGTCCATGAGCCCGTCGTGACGCTTGAGGGTCTTCTCCAGGAACTTGCGGCTCTTCTTACGCTGCACCAACGGGATCAGCGCGCGCAGGGTCGTACCCACGTCACCGTGCACCGGAATGTCCACGGAGGTGCGTCGGCCGATCACGGCGGCATCGCGGTCGACCTGGGCCGTGGTGACGTCGGGTAGGAACTGGTCGTAAGGGAAGTCGGTGCCGAGCATGATCAGCAGGTCGGCGTCCTCCATCCCGGCCGCCGCAGCGCCGTAACCGAGCAAGCCGGTCATGCCCACGTCGTACGGGTTGTCGTACTGGATGAGCTCCTTGCCACGCAGTGAGTGCCCGACGGGTGCACCGATGAGGTCGGCGAGCTCGACGACGGCGTCGTGTTCGCCGGCGATGCCATGCCCGACGAAGAGAGCGACCTTGTCGGAGGCGTTGATGGCGTCGGCGAGCCGTTGCATGACCGCCGCCGGGGGAGTGAGGACTCCGCGCTCGACCGGAACATAGCGGGGCGCTTCTGCCGTCGCTTCCTCGTCGGCGACATCGCCGGGCAAGGTGATGACCGCGACGCCCGGCTCGGCCACCGCGTGCCTGATCGCGGACGCCACCACGCGGGGGGCCTGGGTCGGGGTGGAGATGAGCTCGGAGTAGACCGAGCACTCGTTGAAGATGCGGTCGGGGTGCGTCTCCTGAAAGTACCCCTGGCCGATCTGGGAGCTCGGGATGTGGCTCGCGATCGCGATCACCGGCGCGCCCGAACGATTCGCGTCGTACAGGCCGTTGATCAGGTGCAGGTTGCCCGGACCGCACGAGCCGGCGCACGCGACGAGTTCACCGGTGACCTGGGCATCGGCGCCGGCTGCGAACGCAGCGGCTTCCTCGTGGCGCACGTGGACCCAGTCGATCCCACCTTTCGCCGAGCCGCCGGTACGGCGCACGGCGTCGACCACCGGGTTGAGACTGTCGCCGACGATGCCGTAGATGCGGCGGACGCCGGCGTCCTGAAGTTGAGCGACGAGCTGATCAGCAACGGTTGTCATGCGTCCAGTCAACGCTGATCCGGCGGGGTTGTGCAGCTTGCGGCCTGTTCGGTGTGCCACGTCGGCGCACTCGGCTTACAGCTCATCGAATCGCGTCGGCCAGTGACTCGGAGATGGAGTCGGCGATGAGATCGATGTCCGACTCGGACGCCACGAGCGGGGGAGCGATACGCACGGTCGAGCCGTGGGTGTCCTTGACCAGGACACCGCGGTGCATCAGCGCGACACTCAGGTCGCGTCCGCTCATCACGTTCGGGTCGAGGTCGAGGCCGGCCCACAGTCCACGGCTGCGGACGGTGACCACCGCGTCCCCGAGGCCGTTGAGACGTTCGGTGAGGCGTGCACCCAATCGGCTTGCGGCGTCCTGGAATTCGCCGGTGCCGAGCATCGCGACGACCTCGCGTCCTACCGCCGCCGCCAACGGATTGCCGCCGAACGTCGAACCGTGGCTGCCCGGAGTGATGACGTCGAGCACGTCGTGGTTCGCGGCAATCGCAGAGACCGGCAGGATGCCGCCGCCGAGCGCCTTGCCGAGCACGACGATGTCGGGCACGACGTTCTCGTGTTCGACGGCCAGCGTGCGACCGGTCCGTGCCAGACCCGACTGGATCTCGTCGGCGATGAACAGCATGCTGTGCTGCGTGCAGAGTTCACGCACCCGGCCGAGGAAGCCGGCCTGCGGGATCACGACGCCACCCTCGCCCTGGATCGGCTCGATGAGCACGGCGATCGTCTCGTCGTTGATCGCGGCTTCGAGCGCCTCGGCGTCGCCGTAGGGAACAACCACGAATCCCGGTGTGAACGGCCCGAATCCGGCGCGCGCCTCCTCGTCCGTCGAGAACGAGACGATCGTGGTGGTGCGGCCGTGGAAGTTGCCTTCCATGACGATGATCTGCCCGCGTTCGGCCGGGATGCCCTTCACCTCGTGGCCCCAACGTCGTGCCACCTTCAGGGCCGTCTCGACGGCCTCGGCGCCGGTGTTCATCGGCAGGATGACCTCCTTGCCGACGAGGTCACCGAGTTCGGCGGCGAACTCTCCGAGCTGGTCGTTGTAGAACGCGCGGCTGGTCAGGGTCAGCTTGCGCAGCTGGGTCTCGGCGGCGGCGATCAGCTGCGGGTGGCCGTGGCCGAAGTTGAGCGCGGAGTAGCCGGCGAGGCAGTCGAGGTACCGGTTGCCGTCGACGTCGGTCACCCAGGCGCCCTCACCGTGGGCGAGGACGACGGGCAGCGGGTGGTAATTGTGCGCGGCGCGCGACTCGGTGAGGTCGACGTGGTGCTGCGTGCTGGAAGCGGTGGATGCGCTCATGTGGTGACTCCTTCTTCGACAGTATTCACGGTAGGTGCTTCCTGGCGTCCGTGGCTCTTGGCGTACCAACAGGCCACGATTGCGCCGGCGACGGCGGCCATCGCAAGCACTGCCCAGGCCAGGCCGGCGTGGAACTGCCAGAGCGCGAGCGCACCGAGCTTGCTGCCCGCGAGCACACCACGAGGGTTCCGCGACGTTGCCGCGGAACCCTCGTAGAACGTTGTGCCCGAGAGGAACTCAGACCAGTTCGGACAGGCGCTGCAGGCTGTGCTCCAGCTTGTCCTTCTCGACCAGCGGGAAACTGATCTTCTTCAGCAAGTCCTTGTCGGTGACCTTGCTCCAGTCGTAGGTGAGCGTCACCTCGGTCTCGTGCTGGCCCTTCGGCTCCAGTTCCCAGACCCACTCCCAGCCCTTGGGCTCGGTGCCGGCGGGGGCGGTCTGCCATGCCACGAGGCGGTCGTGGGCATAGCCGGTGACGTGGTTGTCGGTCTTGTACTCACCGCCCATGTGATCGCCTTCCATGTTCATGGTGAACACCTGGCCGTTGGCGGTGATCCGGTCGCCCTGGTCCTCGCTGCGCACGAAGCCGGAGCCGTCGAACTCGGGGTGGCGCTTGGGGTTGCTGATGATGTCGAAGATGGCGTCGGCCGGAGCCTCGATGGTTCGGCTGACGACGATCTTGTTCTGTTCTGCCTTGTGGTTGCTCATGTCTCCACTCTGCCTTCCGGACGGCCGTCGTACGGCTGTCCGGCTCGATCGATCAGGCCGTGGCGCCGACGTGCTCGTGCACCCAGACGGCGTCGCCCGCGCGGGAGCGCGCCAGCCGCTTCATGCCGTCGGACGGGTGGACGAGCTCGGGCCACTTCGGGGTGAGCGAATCTCCCTCCCTGACGCCGCTGAGTCGTCGGCGCAACAGCGGCAACACCTCGTGGCGCACCCACGCGCTCTCGGTACGCACCGCCTGTCGCCACGGCCGCGGCTCCCATGGACCCAGTTGCGGCAACTTCAACGTGTGCGGGACGCCGAGTGTCTTGAGCACCTCGGCGGCGAGCACCTTGTGTCCGGCGCCCGACATGTGGATGCGGTCGGGTGCCCACATGCGCCGATCGCGGAACTCCGAGAGGCGGGTGTGGTCGACCAGGATGGCGTTGTACGACACGGAAAGATCGCGAACCACATTGTTGTAGAAGGAGATCCGGCGGCGGAAGGGTTCGAGTACGCGGCTGCTGGTGGTGTCGAACGTGGTGAACAGCACAACGTCGGGGACGGCGTGTGTCAGTTCGCGTAACGCTGCTTCGTAGCGTTCCATCACCGAGTTCATGTCGACCCGGATCGACAGAATGTCGTTGCCACCGGCGTAGAAGGAGGCGACCGTGGGTTCGAGCGCGATGGCGTCCTGCAACTGCTCCTGCACGATCTCGTCGAGCAGTTTGCTGCGGATCGCCAGGTTCGCGTACTTCCACCGGTCGTCGGCCCGTCCCAGTTGCCGGGCCATGCGGTCGGCCCATCCTCGAACCCCGTTGGGATACAACAGGTTCGGATCGCCCACACCTTCGGTGAAGGAGTCCCCGATCGCCACGAAACGTCCAGTCATCGAGGGGCACGGTAAGTGGTTCGGGCGACGGGTCCGCGACGAGCGAGTGACCTGCGAGCGAACATTCGTGCGTGCGGTGCGCCCTTTTGTTCGGCGAGGATCGCGGTGGCAGGGTGGGCGCGTGACCGAGTACCTGCTGGTGTTCCCCGAACGCGACGACGCCGACGAAGTGGCCGAAGAGCTGCGCGACGAAGAATTCGACGAGGTTCGCGTCGTCCGTGAGGCGCTGGCCGGAGAGGACGATTCGGAGGACCACGACTGGGCGGTCTACGTCCGGGTCGACACCATCGACGACCCGACCTCGGCCGTCGCCAACGCGCTGGTCGCCCGGTTCGAGGAGATGACCGCAGACCGCGACGGTTGGCTCGACGACGACGTGACCGGCAAGGGCTGGACTCAGGACCGCTGACCGGACGAGGTGATCCGGGCCGCCACGGAGCGGGCACTCGCCGTCGCCTCGGGATCGAAGCACCACGCAACACCGGTGTCGTCCAACAGGTTCGGTTCCGGACCGTCCTGCAGCCACAGCGCCGAACGCAGTATCTCCTCCATCGCGCTGCCTTTCGTCGGTGGCTCGGCCGCGGCATCGAACTGGGTCAGCACGACGAACTGGACGTCGAGCGCGAAACCCCACGGCAGACACTCGGCGATGCGCCGTTGGATCTGCTCGTCGTACCCGTGCGGCCAGTGCGCCAGCACCACCAGGTGACGGGCGTCGTCCCGGACGTCATCCAGCGCGTCGGGGATCCGGGACTCGACGGCCATCCGTGCCAGATCGACGCGGTGCGCGAGTTGATCGACGAACGAAACCAACTCGGCGGGCGAGCGATGGCGAGTGACGTCGTCGGTGATGCCCGGACCGAACTGTCCGAGTGACGACGACAGCGATCCGTCGAGGTCGACCAGCTGGACGTCGAACCCGCCGGGCGGGGTGAGTGCCATCATCCGGGCGATGAGTCCGTGCACCCACGCGGCTCCTACCGGTGGGCGGTTCGGATCGTCCGACCACATCAGTGCACGTGCGGCCCAGGTGTGCGGCATCGGCAGGTTGAGCGAGGGTCCTTGAGGTGGGTACAGCGAGCCGAGGCGGATGACGGACGCTGTGTGATCGTTGCGGTCGATCGCGCGGTTCGTGGGCGAGTGCGTCCCTGCGGCCAGCGTCTCCCAGTCCAGGGAATCCAGACGCGCGAGGGGGAGGGGCATCGCGAACTCCTCGGCGACGAGTTCGCTATGCAGAGCCTCGGCCTCCTGTGCGTACCGTTCCTCGGCACGGGACACGAGTTCGGCACACTCCTGCTCGACGGACGCCGGCACCCCGGCTGTACCGACTGCACCGCGTGCGTTCTCCTGCGCGGCGAGCATCTTGTCGGCGGCGTAGGCGAGTGCGGTCTGATGTGCGCGCCGGGCCTGACTGATGTCGTGGCGCAGGCTCCGGATCGCTCGCAACGCCCCGGCCACCGTGTCGTCGTCCGGTCCGGCGAACACCTGAGTGGGGTTGCCGTGGGCCGGGGGTTGAGTTGACGTCGGTAGAGGAATCGCAGGTGGTGTAACCGGCGGCGCTGCTGCTTCGATCGGGGCATCAGGTGTCTCGACGTCGATCCCGTGTGCTTGGAGTGCGGCGGGCAGTCCGTCGCGCCAGCCCTGCCCGACGGCGCGCACCTTCCACGCATCGTTGCGGCGATAAACCTCGAGCCCGATCAGGCAGCGTTCGCCGTCCAATCGAGTTGGTTCGTAACGTACTTCGCTCGATTCTCCGTGGGCCGAGACCTGGACGACACCGTCGGCGAGCGGCGGCTGGTCGTCGTCGACACTCACCAGCAGCCGGACCACCTGGATCTCAGCAGACAGGTGAGCGGTCTCGATGTGGACGGTCTGCGCGTCTTGCGCATCGGCCGTCCACTTCACACCGGTCGTGTGCGGTGCGTTGTAGAACACGAAGTCCTGCTCGTCCCGCACCTTCGCATCACTACCGAGCAGCAACGCCGACAGGTCGGCCCGCCCGTGTAGCCGGACGGTCACCCGCGTTTCGGGCCACGGGTGGTTCTGTCCGCTGACGAGTTCGGTCACGGCGTTCTCACTGGGCGAAGAGGCTCATCATCGGGAAGACCTCCTGCGGCACTCGTGCCTGTACTGCCTCGCCGATCGCCTGCATCCGCCAGCCCGAGCCAGTGCGGCGTAGTGCGGCCATCACCATGCCGGTGGTGGCATCGCCGCCGGACAGTTGGTATCGCACCAATTCGCCGCCGCGGCCCGCCTCGTCGATGAGCCGGCAGAAGGCGTTCTGCACCATCTGGAACGTATGCCCCTCGTAGGAACTCACGACGAGGATGACGCTGGTGACGTGCACCGGGATGCGGTTCAGATCGACCATGATCACCTCGTCGTCGCCGTCCCCGGCACCCGTCCGGTTGTCTCCGGTGTGACGCACGGATCCGTCGGCTGACGACAGCCGGTTGTAGAAGACGAGGTCGACGATGTCGTTGCCCGCCACCAGGATTGCGGAAGCGTCGAGGTCGACTTCGGCGGTGCGTCGCGACAGTATTCCGCCTCGCTGGACGGGGTCCCAGCCCAGGCCCATGCGGACCAGGCTGAGGTTGCTTCCGTCGTCCTTGCGCAGGTTGACCGATTGGCCTTTGCTCAGGTTCACCGGACGGCCACGGGTCAGGCGGGAACCGTCGTCCCCGGCGGGTGCTGCCGGTGCTTGGGCGTAGGGGTCGTCGCCGCCCTGACTCGTCGGCGGGGCGGCCGGTGCCGGCGCGGGGGATGGCGCAGCCATGGCGTCGGACGTGTACGGGTCCGGACGGCGGGGTGCTGGAGCCGGCGGCTGGGTCGAAACCGGTTGCGAGGCGGGGGTGTTCGCCGCAGGTACCGGAGCCGCTGTGGCAGGTTCGTCGGCGACGTCGGCGCCGTGGTCTCGCAGCAGGTCGGCCAGTCCACCGCCGTAACCCTGCCCGACCGAGCGCAGCTTCCACTCGCCATTGCGCCGGTAGAACTCGACGGCGATGAGGATCGACTCGCTGCTCAGCCCGGACAGTTCGGCTTGAGCGAGCGGTGCGCCGTCGGCGCTGGTCACCACAGCCACCGGCGCGGAAACCAGCGAGCCGAAGGTGCGGCCGGCCTCGTCCAGCGAGGTCACCACACGCACCTTCTCGATCTCGGGCGGCAGTTCGCCCAGACGCACCTGGAGCTGCCAGGGCTGTCCACCGCTCGGCGGGATGCAACGGACGCCGGGACCCTCGGGCTGGTTGTAGAACACGATGTCCTGATCACCACGCACCCTGCCGTCGCTGGTCAGCAGCAGCGCGGACAGGTCTGCTGCGGCGCCGACCTGCACCGTCACGGCGACCTGGCTGGCGGACAGTGGCGCATTCTGGCCCTTGGCCAACTGCACAGCGGACATCGAGTGCCTCCTTTGGATCGAATCGCGCGGGGTGACAGCTTCTCCCGCCCTGCTGCCGACGTTCAGTCTACGGACTCGGTTGCATCCCGCGTCGCGGTTCGGACAGCGCAGCGAACGGTCGGGTCACGTCATGTCCACTCGACGCCGGTGGGCTGAGGGAGCATCAGGCGCGGTGCACCCGTGCTGCAGTTCGGGAACGGCAAGTCTCAAGCCGGGGCCTCGTGACGGGAGCGACGCGCATGTTCGAAGTTGAGCGGAATAGGCTCAATTTCGGCGGCGTTGACATAGGCAGCCGACGTTGTCCGTCACCGCTCGACTAGCGTGGGGCGAGCCAGCGTCACCTCGTAAACGTATGTCCGAACCGAAGGAGTCCCGAGAGTGGATCTTCAGCTGACCACGAAGGCGCAGGAAGCGCTGTCCATGGCCACCCGATCGGCGATCACCGCCGGCAACCCCCAGATCGAGCCGGCCCACCTGCTCGCCGCACTGGCCGCACAGACCGACACCACCACCGGGCCGCTGCTCGAGGCGGTCGGAACGAGCGCGGCCGCCGTTCGTGGCGTCGCCGACCAGGCGCTGCGGTCGTTGCCGGCCGCCAGCGGGTCGAGCGTGGGTCAGCCGTCGATGTCGCGCGCGCTGGTGGGCGTGCTCGAACAGGCCCGCCAGGCGATGACCTCGATGGGCGACTCGTTCGTCTCCACCGACCACCTGCTGCTCGCGCTCGCGCGCACCAACCAGTTCAGCCTCGACGCCGAGGCGATCGCCGAGGCGATCCCGAAGACCCGCGGCGGCGCCAAGGTCACCTCGGCCGAACCCGAGGGGCAGTTCGACGCGCTGGAGAAGTACGGCACCGACCTCACCGCGGTCGCCCGTGAGGGCAAGCTCGACCCGGTGATCGGCCGCGACGCCGAGATCCGCCGGGTCATCCAGGTGCTTTCGCGGCGCACCAAGAACAACCCCGTGCTCATCGGTGAGCCTGGCGTCGGCAAGACCGCGGTCGTCGAGGGTCTCGCCCAGCGCATCGTCGCCGGCGACGTGCCCGAATCGTTGCGCGACAAGCGTCTGATCAGCCTCGACCTCGGCGCGATGGTCGCCGGCGCGAAGTTCCGCGGCGAGTTCGAGGAGCGGCTGAAGGCGGTGCTGGAAGAGATCAAGAACTCCAGCGGCCAGGTCGTCACCTTCATCGACGAACTGCACACCGTCGTCGGCGCCGGAGCCTCCGGCGACAGCGCGATGGACGCCGGCAACATGCTGAAGCCGATGCTCGCCCGCGGCGAACTGCGGCTGGTCGGCGCGACGACCCTCGACGAATACCGCGAGCACATCGAGAAGGACCCGGCTCTGGAGCGCCGCTTCCAGCAGGTGTTCGTCGGTGAGCCGAGTGTCGAGGACACCATCGCGATCCTGCGTGGCCTGAAGGAGCGGTACGAGGCCCACCACAAGGTGGCGATCGCCGACTCCGCGCTGGTGGCCGCCGCCTCGCTGTCCGACCGCTACATCACCAGCCGGCAACTGCCCGACAAGGCGATCGACCTCGTCGACGAGGCCGCATCGCGGCTGCGGATGGAGATCGACTCCAGCCCGGTCGAGATCGACGAGCTGCGCCGTCAGGTCGACCGCCTGAAGATGGAGCAGTTCCACCTGGAGAACGAGACCGACGACGCCTCCAAGGACCGGCTCGCCAAGTTGCTGGCCGATCTCGCCGACAAGCAGGAGCAACTCGCCGCCCTCAACGCACGCTGGGAGGCCGAGAAGAAGTCGCTGAACCAGGTCGGTGAACTCAAGGCCCAGATCGACGAACTGCGCACTCAGGCAGACCGATTGGAGCGCGAGGGCGACCTCGGTGGTGCCTCGAAGATCCGCTTCGGTGACCTGCCCGCGCTGGAGCAACAGATGGCCGACGCGCAGGCCGCAGAGGCGACGTCCTCGCGCGCCGGTGGCGAGGCCCTGATGGTCAAGGACGAGGTGGGCGCCGACGACATCGCCGACGTCATCAGCTCCTGGACCGGCATCCCCGCCGGGCGACTGCTCGAGGGCGAGACCGAGAAGTTGCTGCGGATGGAGGACTTCCTCGGCAAGCGGCTGATCGGCCAGCAGGCCGCCGTACGGGCGGTGTCCGACGCCGTCCGGCGCTCGCGGGCCGGCATCGCCGACCCCAACCGTCCGACCGGGTCGTTCCTGTTCCTCGGCCCGACCGGCGTGGGCAAGACCGAGCTGGCGAAGGCGTTGGCCGACTTCCTGTTCGACGACGAGCGCGCGATGGTGCGCATCGACATGTCCGAATACTCCGAGCGCCACTCGGTGGCGCGGCTCATCGGTGCCCCTCCGGGCTACGTCGGTTACGAGGAGGGCGGTCAACTGACCGAGGCGGTGCGCCGCCGGCCCTACAGCGTGGTGCTGCTGGACGAGGTGGAGAAGGCCCACCCGGAGACCTTCGACATCCTGCTGCAGGTGCTCGACGACGGACGCCTGACCGACGGTCAGGGCCGCACGATCGACTTCCGCAACGTGATCCTCGTGCTCACCAGCAACCTCGGGTCGCAGTTCCTCATCGACCCGGCGTTGTCGCCGGAGCAGAAGCGCGAGTCTGTGATGACCGCGGTGCGTTCGTCGTTCAAGCCGGAGTTCCTCAACCGTCTCGACGAAACGGTGATCTTCGAACCGCTGTCGAAGGACGAACTCGCCGAGATCGTCAACCTGCAGGTCGCTTCCTTCGGGGAGCGTCTGAAGGACCGCCGCATCACGCTCGAGGTCACCGAGACGGCCCGCCAGTGGTTGGCCGACGAGGGCTACGACCCGGCCTACGGTGCCCGTCCGCTGCGCCGTCTGGTGCAGAAGGAGATCGGCGACCGTCTGGCGAAGGCACTGCTGTCCGGCGAGGTGCGCGATGGTGACACGGTCACCGTCGACAAGGACGCAGACAAGCCGGAGCTCACGCTCAGCTGAGGACGGGAAACGCCCCGGGATCCGAAAGGACCTCGGGGCGTTTCTCGCTGTGCACAGAACGGGCCGCAGCCGTCAGCCGAGGTACTGCTCGATCGCGCCGACGACGACCTCGGGTTCTTCCAACGGCACCACGTGCCCGCGGTCGTCCAGGACCTTGAGCTGCGCGTGTGGCATCTCCTCGTGGATACGACGAGCCAACACCTTCGGCGTCAGCTTGTCGCGTCCGCCGACGATCACCGTCGTCGGCGTGTGTTCCAGCCTGGCCAGCGCAGCCACCTCGTCGTGCTTCATCAAGGCGCCGTAGAACGCTCCGTAGGTGATCAGGCTGACCCCGCCGGTGAGCTCCGTGGTGAGCGCGACATCCTCGTCGCGGGCATCGGCACCGAACAGGTACTCGCGCTGTCGCTTGTCCCGGATCAGCCGTCCCGGCCGTCCGCGGAACGGCAGCCTCGACAAGGCTCGCATGATCTTCTGCTCGCCGGGCAGGCCGGTGCCGCGCAGCCCGCCGGCTGCCGTGGAACAGAACACGACGCCGCGGACGCGGTCGATCTCCTCGGGTGTCGCGGTGCCGGAGTAGGCCATGACGGTCATGCCGCCCATCGAGTGGCCGGCGAGGACCAGCGGCGATGCGTCGGGCACCAAGGCTGCGATCACCTCGCGCAGGTCCTGCCCCAGACGGCCGACCGATTCACCGGACGAGCGGTGCCGGCCGCCGGCGAGAGTGGACTCGCCGTGTCCGCGTTGATCCCACAACACGACGCGCACGCCGTCGCCGAGGGCGTCGACCACCCGGTGCCAGGAGCGGTGGGTGAGCGTCCAGCCATGGGCGAGGACGACGGTCGGTGCGTCGGGTGCAGTTGCCGCGGAAGGGCGGCGGACGTACGCCGCGAGCAGGGCTCCGTCCGAGGCGAGGACGGTGTGGCGGTCGAGGGAGGTCATGCCCACCAGCCAACACGAATACGGGGAATCGCCCGGCTGCGGCACGCACCCCGCGTCGTTCGTGTCGGAACGAACAGCGGCCGGCTCCCGTCGCTGTTGAAGGGCCGCTCGGTTCAAACGGACCCGTTCATCCGAAGTTCTCGAACACAGGGGAGACGATCATGACCAACCACGACAATCGGCCACACAGCGAGCAGAAGCGTGCCCGCCCCAGCCGGCGGACTCTGTTGGCCGGTGCAGGAGCCACCGCGGTTGCCGCAGTCACCGGCGTTGCCGCCGCGTCCTCGGCCAGCGCGGACGGATTCCACTACCCGAAGGTGCGTCCTGGGCTGGTGCACTACGACGACGTGCTGCTGCTCAAGAGCTGGTTGCAGGCCAATAAGTACAAGCCGACCACCGGCAGCAGGTTCAAGGTCGCGTACTACGACCCGCAGACGCAGCAACTTGTCAAGCACTTCCAGGCGCGGTGCCGACTGAAGACCGACATGATCGTCGGACCCAAGACCTGGTGCGCGTTGATTGCCCGAACCGCGGGCCGGCAGAAGCTGCGCCGGGGGATGAGCACGAACGACGTCCAGCTCCTGCAACTGGCGCTCAATGCCCGCTTCGACTCCGGTCTGAAGGCCGACGTGAAGTTCGGGGCGGCCACCGAACGTGAGGTGCGGCGCTATCAACGGATGGTCGGCCTGAAGGTCGACGGCGTCGTCGGTACGCGCACCTGGGAACGCCTCGCCGACGGACGCTGACTCATCGAACACCGTCGTGTCCGACGCGCGGTCGGCTGCGGGAACTTCCGGGGTTACCCGCGCGTCGGACAAGTCGGCCCGGACGGGCATCTCGATGGATAGGTTGGTTCCCATGCGCGTACGCACTTCGAAGTCCTCCGCACTCAGTACGGCCGGCGCCGTTGTTCTGGCGGCGTCCTTGCTCGTGACCGGGTGCAGCAGCACCAAGGACAAGAAGGAGGGGCCCACCGGCTCGTCCGGCAAGGAACTGACCGCCACCGACCGACTCACCGAGGCGAAGAAGGTGCTCGACGGCACCCCCGGGTACCACTTCAAGCTGCAGGGCACGGACGTGCCGAAGGACAGCAGCGGGGTGCTCTCCGGCGAGGGTGACGTCATCGCCAAGCCCGCCTTCAAGGGCACCCTCAACGTGCAGGCCGGGTCGCTCGCCGCGTCGGTGCCGGTGACCTCGGTCGACGGCAAGACGTGGGCGAAGATGCCGTTCTCCGCCAAGACCACCACGATCAACCCCAACACCTACGGTGCTCCCGACCCGAACGTGCTGTTCAGCAAGGACAAGGGTGTCTCGACGCTCCTGCCACAGACCAAGGGCGCCAAGCTCGGCGGCAAACTGCGCGACGGCAAGGACATCGTCCAGGAAATCACCGGCTCGCTGCCGGGCAGCGCGATCAAGGCGGTGCTCTACATGGGCGACGGCACCGGCACGTTCTCGGTGAAGTACGGACTCACCGATGACAATCAGGTGCGCTCGGCGCAGGTGATCGGACCCTTCTTCAAGGGCAGCGACAAGACACGCTACGACCTGACCTTCACCAACTACGGGCAGACGGTTGACATCACAGCGCCCTAAGGCGCTGCTGGCCACGGCGTCCGTCGCCGTCGCCCTCGCCGCCGCCGACACCTACGTCGTCGTCCTCGCCCTGCCCGACATGATGCAGGGCGTCGGGCTGGGCATCGACGCACTTCAGAAGGCAACCCCGATCATCAGCGGGTTCCTGCTCGGATACATCGCGGTGTTGCCCCTGATCGGACGCTTGGCCGATCTCGTCGATCGCCAGCGGATCCTGATGTGGTGCCTCGCGTTGTTCACCATCGGCTCGGCAATCACCGCGGTCGCGGTCGATCTGACGGTACTGGTGGCCGGACGCGTCCTTCAGGGCATCGGCGGCGGGGGCCTGGTGCCCGCGACGCTCGCGATCGTCGCTTCGCTCTGGCCCGTCGGCCAACGGGGGACGGCGTTCGGTGTGGTCGGCGCCGTGCAGGAGGTCGGCAGTGTGCTCGGCCCGTTGTTCGGCGCCTTGATCCTGCACCTGTGGGACTGGCGAGCGATCTTCTGGGTCAACGGAATCGGCGGCATCGTGCTGGCGATCCTCATCCGCCTCACCGGTGGCCGCAGTTCGCGCAGCGAGCTCGCCTCGACGACCATTCCGCGGTGGTGGCACGCCCTCACGGCCGTCGCCGCACTGGCCTGCGTGGCGCTGCTCGGTCTCGCGCTCGTCGCACCCGAATCATTGACCACCTCGATCGAGTACGGCGACCCGTTCGTGCCCTACGAAGGACACGACGCACGGTTGATGACACCGGTCGGGCTCTGGGGTCTGGGCGCGCTGTCCGCGCTGTTGGTGCTGTCGGCGCGGTACTGGTGGCCGATCCTGCGCCGTGCCGACCTGTTCGGGGCGTTGCTCATCGCGACCGTGCTGGGCTGCCTGGTGCTCACGTTCTCCTCCGCCAACCCCGAGACCGAGGTCGTCGGACCGATGGGTCTGTGGTTGTTGCCACTCGGCCTCGTCGCGATGGCGGTCTACCTGTGGTGGCACCGGCGGGCGAAGGAACCACTCATCGCCCGTGGCGCTGTGGTCGGACGCGTCCTGCCGGCCCTCGCGGTCTCCCTCCTGGTGGGCACCGCGATCGTCGCGATCGTCGTCGACGTGCCGATCCTGGCCCGGCTCACGGTGACCGATGACCAGACCGAGGCCGCAGTGATCCTCGTCCGGTTCCTGATCGCGGTACCCGTCGGTGCGCTCGTGGGCGGTTGGTTGCTGCGCAAGGTCGGCCCGGGCATCGTCTCCGCCGTGGGTCTGGCGCTTGCCGCGGTCGGGCTGTTCGCGATGTCACGGTGGAGCGGAAATGTCCTCGACACCGCTCAGGCGACCGTGGTGCTGATCGCCGTCGGGCTCGGCGTCGGCCTCGCGATCGCCCCGGTCAACGACGCGGCGCTCGCCGACGCGCGCGAGTCCGACCACGGCGTGACCTCGGCGCTGATCGTCGTCTCGCGGATGGTCGGCATGGTCGTGGGACTCGCGTTGCTGACCGCCATCGGGCTGCACCAGTACTACCAGGAGATCTCGGCGATCTCGGCGCCGACTGAGGCCGACTACCGCGCGGCCGGGGTGCGACAGGTCAACACCGTCTTCCTCGGGGCGGCGATCGCTGCCACTGTGGCGGCGCTGCTGTCATGGTTCCTCGGTCGAAAGCCGTTGCAACGCATCGACGGTGAGCGGGCAACCACCGCGCTCTGATCGCTGCGCTCAGCGGCTGGTGAACTCGTAGTCGACCCATTCGGGGTTGCGGACCCGACGCTCGAATTCAGCGACCGTACCCGGCCAGAGGGTGCGGTTGCGGCCGCCCTTGTCGAGGTACCAGCTGCTGCATCCGCCCCGCTGCCACACGGTGTCGGCGCTGCGCTCATCGATCTGCGCCATGTGAGCCGGCACGACCTCCGGACGCACGCTCACCAGCTTCGCACCGCGGCGGTCACGCTCGGCGAGCAACTTCACGACCAGTTCGACCTGGGCCTCCATCATCAGCAGCACCGAGGTGTGGCCGAGTTCCGCGTTCGGCCCGAGCAGCATGAACATGTTCGGGAAGTCGGGCACGGTCACGCCGTAGTAACTGTCGATGCCCTCCTCCCAGCGCTGGGTCAGCGAGGCGTGCTTCGCGCCGAAGACATTGACCGACTTCCAGGCGGCGCTCGGATCGAACCCGGTCGCCAACACCAGCAGGTCGAGCGGGTGCTCGACACCGTCGGCGGTCACCAGACCGTTCGGTCCCGCATCGATGATCGGCTCGGTCGCCAGCTTCACGTTGCGGCGTGAGAGTGCCGTCAAGTAGTTGTCCGACAATGGAATTCGCTTGCAACCCAGCGTGTAGGCAGGCGTCAACTGCGCGCGCAGCTCTTCGTCGTCGACGGACGATCGCAGATGGTGCATGGCGCGCAGGCGCACCGCCTTCATCAGCGCGGGCTGCTTGACGAACCCCAGCGCGCGAGTCTCGTTGGCGGCCCTGATCTTGGCTCGTCGCGCCTTCATCAGCGCCGGACGGCGCTCGTACCGCTCCGAGGTCGCTTCGGAGATCTCGTGGTCGTTCTTGGGCATCACCCAGGTCGGTGTGCGCTGGAAGACGGTGAGCGCCGCGGCGTCCGCGGCCAGTTCCGGAATCACCTGGACGGCGCTCGCGCCGGTGCCGATGACGCCGACCCGCTTGCCGGTGGCGGTGGTGCCGGGCACCCAGGTGGCGGTGTGCATCAGTTCGCCCTGGAACGCGTCGAGGCCGGGGATGGCGGGGGCGGTCGGCACGTGCAACGAGCCGACGGCGAGCACCAGGTCGCGGCAGGTGACGGTCTCCAGTCCTCCGTCGGGTGTGGAGTAGGCGACCTCCCAGCGCGAGGTCTGCTCCTCGAACCACGCCTGCTGCACGGCCGCGCCGAACTGCACATGCCGGCGGACGTCGTACTGCTCGACGACGTACAGCAGGTAGTCCTGGATCTCGTCGCCCGGCGCGTAGGCGCGCGACCAGTCCGGGTTGAGTTCGAAGGAGTAGGAGTACAGGTGGCTCTCGACGTCGCAGGCCACGCCCGGGTAGCGGTTGTCGCGCCAGGTGCCACCGATCTCGTCGGCCTTCTCCAGCACCAGCACGTCGCGTCCGGCGGCCTTCGCCGCGATCGTCATCGCGATACCGGAGAACCCTGCCCCGATCACGACCATGTCGTGCTGGACGGCGGGCTGCAGGTCGGGCTGAATGGTCATGCCGAGCCGATTCCCCAGACCACTATGAGCACGATGTAGCCGACGATCAACAGCGTGCCGAGCCCGCCGATCACGATGCCGGCGATCGCCATCCCCTTGGATCCGCTGTCGTTCTGACGCTTGGCCTCCGGCAGCGCCATGAAGCCCAGGATTAGACCGATGGGGAAGCCGAACCCGCACAGACAGCCGGCCAGCGACGTGACCAGCGCCGCGATCGCCATGCCGTTGGTCTGCGGTTGCTGGGGAAACCCGCCCGGAGGCGCGTAGCCGTATTGGTTGTCGTACTGACTGCCGTACTGATTGGCGTACTGATTGCCGTAGGGACTCGGGTACTGCGGTGCGCCGTACTGCGCAGGCTGCCCGTACTGCTGGGGTGCGCCGTAGGGGTTCTGCGGTGACTGATCGTTCACGGACGGGTCGTAGCCGTTGCCGCCGTAGGGGTTGTACTGCTCGTTCCCGGCGCCGTACGACGGCCGGCTGTAACCCTGGGCATGACCCTGCCCGTAACTCTGCCCGTAACTCCGATCAGGCGGGGGCGAGCCGTAGGGCACTTCGCGCGTACCGGATGAGTCGTCGATCGGTTGCGTATGCGGCTTGTTCAGCGCACTCGGGTCGAGTCGCGGGGTCGCCCGGGTCGGCTCCTCGGAGTACGGGTGCTCGGGGTCGTAATTGCTCATGCTCTGCTTTCCCGGTGTTGAACGGCCGGGACGACCCTAACCGCCGCGGCTTCAGTCGAGCGTGACCACCACGGGCGCGTGGTCGGATGCGCCCTTGCCCTTGCGCTCCTCGCGATCGATCATCGCGTCGGTGACCCGGGAGGCGAGGGCAGGGGACGCCAGCGCGAAGTCGATGCGCATGCCCTGCTTTTTCGGGAAACGCAACTGCGTGTAGTCCCAGTAGGTGTAAACGCCCGGGCCGGGGGTGAAGGGTCGGACGACGTCGCTGAAGCCGGCGTCGACGATGGCCTGGAAGGCCGCACGTTCGGGTGCGGTGACATGCGTCCTGCCCTCGAAGAAGGCGACATCCCAGACGTCGTCATCGGTCGGCGCGATGTTCCAGTCGCCGGCGAGCAGGATCTGTGCGTCCGCGTCGTCGGCCAGCCAGCCCGTGGCGTCGTCGCGCAGCCGGGACAGCCAGTCGAGCTTGTAGCGGTAGTGCGGGTGGTCGATCTCGCGTCCGTTGGGGATGTACAGCGACCACACCCGGACGCCACCGCAGGTCGCGCCGATCGCGCGGGCTTCGGGTGCGATGGGTTCGCCGAAGCCGGGCATGCTCGGGAAGCCGACCGCGACGTCCTCGATGCCGACGCGCGAGATGATCGCGACGCCGTTCCACTGGTTGAGGCCGTGATGCGCGAGCTCGTAACCCTTGGCTGCGAGGTCGAGCATCGGGAACTGGTCGTCACGGCACTTGGTCTCCTGCAGCAGCAACACGTCGAGGTCGTGCCGTTCGAGCACGCCCATCACGCGGTCGATTCGGGAGCGGACGGAGTTGACGTTCCAGGTCGCAATACGCACGGCCCGAGCCTAATCGCCGCCACCGACGGCCCGGGTCGGGCCGGTTGATGGGTGGGTTCATGGGTGGCGCGACCTAGGATCGGCGCCATGCCTACCGCACTCGTCACCGGCGCCAGCGCCGGCATCGGCAAGACCTTCGCCCACCAGCTCGCCGCGCGCGGCCACGACCTCGTCGTCGTCGCCCGTGACAAGAGCCGGATGGAGGCGCTGCGCACCGAGCTCGAGGCGCAGCACGGCATTCGGGTCGAGGTGCTGCCCGCAGACCTCGCCGACCGCACTCAACTCGGCACCGTCGCCGACCGGCTCAGCGACCGTGAGCGTCCGGTCGACCTGCTGGTCAACAACGCCGGGTTCGGCCTGCGCAAGTCGTTCATCCGCAACACGGTCGAGGAAGAGGAGCAGATGCTCGACGTGCTGGTGCGCGCCGTGCTCGTGCTCTCGCACGCCGCCGCCCTGGCGATGAAGGAGCGCGGGGCCGGCAACATCGTCAACGTCTCCTCGGTGGCCGGCTTCATGTCGTCGGGCACCTACTCGGCGGCCAAGTCGTGGGTCACGGTCTTCTCCGAGTCGCTCGCCGTCGAACTCGCCGACACCGGCGTGAAGGTCACTGCGCTCGCACCCGGCTTCACCCGCACCGAGTTCCACGACCGCGCCGGCATCAAGGCCCGCCAGGCCGCCCCCGACTTCATGTGGCTCGACGCCGACAAGCTGGTCTCCGATGGCCTGGCCGACGTCGACAGGGGCAAGATCCTCAGCATTCCGGGCGTTCAGTACAAGATCGCCGCCGGACTCCTGCGCGTCGTGCCCCGCTCGATCGTGCGCAAACCGAAGCTGGTGCGCCGTCACCGTCCGAACAAGGACTGAGCGCTCCCGCTCTAGGCTGTGAGCCGTGACTGACGCCGCTGCCGACAACTTCGCCACCACCTCCAACACCCCGGTCGACCTCGCCGCCGACCGCGCCCGCCTGCTCGAGCTCATCAAGGAGCAGGCCGTCGTGCACGGTCGGGTGACGCTCTCCTCCGGCAAGGAGGCCGACTACTACGTCGACCTGCGCCGCATCTCGCTGTCGGGCGAGGCCGCCCCGTTGGTCGGACGTGTGATGCGCGAGTTGACCAAGCAACTCGACTTCGACGCCGTCGGCGGACTCACCCTCGGCGCCGACCCGGTGGCCACCTCGATGCTGCACGCCGCCGCGGCCGCCGGCGACCGGCTCGACGCGTTCGTGGTGCGCAAGCAGGGCAAGGCCCACGGGTTGCAGCAGCGCATCGAAGGACCGTCGATCAAGGGCCGCCGGGTGCTCGTGGTCGAGGACACCACCACCACCGGCGCGTCGCCGACCGACGCGGTGCAGGCCGCCCGCGACGAGGGCGCGGAGGTCGTCGCCGTGGCCACCATCGTCGATCGCGCCACCGGTGCGCAGCAGGTCATCGAGGACGGTCTGGGCGTGCCCTACCTGTCCGCGTTCAGCCTGCAAGACGTCGGACTGGCCTGACCGGCGCCGCACCTCGCGGTCGACCCACGTGACGTGGGTCACTCCACGCCTCCTTCGGGGGTGGATCTGCGCAGGTCAGGACGCTTCACCACGCGTGGCCGCGGCGGTGAGGTCGGTGTGACCTGCGTGTTACGCAAGCAGTCGGCCGACGAAACACGGCGTCCATAGCGTTCCTCGCACTCGCTCACCGTCCGGGTGGGCACCTGCGTGCGAGGCGTTCATGGTCACCACAACCACCGAGCCGACCGATCTGGCGCTCGCCCCTCCCGTCGACACCGTCGACACCGCCGACGGGCTCGCCCGTCGGCCGGGACGTTGGCTCGACGGCTGGGACCCCGAAGACCCCGCCCAGTGGGTGGCGCACGGCCGCTCGATTGCACGGCGCAACCTCGGGTTGTCGGTGCTGGCGGAGTTTCTCGGGTTCGGGGTGTTCGCGCTCTGGGGCATCGTCGTGCCGCAACTGGCGGCCTTCGGCTACGTCGGCACGAACGCGTTGACCGACAGCCAGCAGTTCTGGCTGCTGTCGATGCCGGTGCTCGTCGGATCGGCACTGCGCATCCCTTACAGTTTCGCGGTGCCGCGGTTCGGCGGCCGCAACTGGACGATCATGTCGGCGCTGCTGCTGCTCGCGCCCACCCTCGGGCTGGTGGTCGCGCTGGAGAATCTGGCGCCCTTCCCCGTGCTGCTGCTCGTCGCTGCACTGGCCGGGTTCGGCGGCGGCAACTTCGCCTCGTCGATGACCAACATCTCCTTCTTCTTCCCGGCCGCCCGCAAGGGAGCAGCGTTGGGGCTCAACGCGGCCGGCGGCAATCTCGGCACGGCGGCGGTGCAGTTCGTCGTGCCCTTCGTGGTGGTCTGGGGAGCCGCGACGGCGACTGCCCCAAACCTCCCAGCGGCCGGTTGGATCTTCGTGCCGGCCGCGCTGTTGGCGGCATTGCTCGCCTGGCGCTTCATGGACAACCTGACGATGGCGGCGAACGACGGGCGCTCGATGCGACGGGCCACCCGGCTGCCGCACACCTGGCTGCTGTCGCTGCTCTACATCGGCACCTTCGGTTCGTTCATCGGGTTCGCAGGAGTCTTCCCGAAACTGCTGCACGACGCGTTTCCGACCGAAGGTCTCAAGCTCGCCTTCCTCGGCGCCCTCGTGGGTTCGTTGAGCCGTCCGCTGGGCGGTATCGCCGCCGACCGGGTCGGCGGCTGGGTGGTCACCGTGGTCTCCTTCCTGGCGATGGCGGTCGGCGCCGGCGGTGCGGTGATCGCGTTGCGCACCAACGACTTCGGGCTCTTCATGGTCAGCTTCTGCTGGCTGTTCGTGTTCACCGGCGTGGGCAACGGATCGATCTACCGGATGATCCCCGCCGTCTTCGACGTGACGGCCACCGACCGCTCGCCGGCCGGTCGGGCCACGGCGGTGCGGACGGCGGGCGGCGCGATCGGGATCGTCGGCGCGATCGGTGCCTTCGGCGGGTTTCTGGTGCCGCAGGGCTTCGCGCTCTCCAAGTCGCACACCATCGACGCCGCCCACCCGGCCGGCACGATCGTGCCCGCGCTGCTGGTGATCCTCGGGGTCTACCTGCTGATGGCGGCGATCACTTGGGCGGCGTACGGCCGCAAGGGTTCTGCCCTCGGCAGCCACCGGATCTGAGGCGTGGCGATGACGCTCACCGACCTCGACTCGCCGCAGCGGCGGACGAGCACGACGGGCACGACCGGCACTGATATCGGCACTGATACGCACTGCCCCTACTGCGCGCTGCAGTGCGCGATGCGGCTCGAACCGGCTGACGACGGCACGCTCGCGGTGCAGCCCCGTGACTTCCCGACCAACCAGGGCGGTCTGTGCCAGAAGGGTTGGACCGCAGCCGAACTGCTGGCGGTGCGCGACCGGATCACGACGCCGATGGTGCGGGACGCGGGCGGTGAACTACGCGCGGCGACCTGGCAGGAGGCGTACGAACGGATCGTCACCGCCGTCCGTGCGGCGCAACGGGCCGACGGCCCCGACGCGGTCGCGGTCTTCGGCGGCGGTGGCCTGACCAACGAAAAGGCTTACAGCCTGGGCAAGTTCGCGCGGGTCGCCCTCGGCACCGCCCTCATCGACTACAACGGCCGGTTCTGCATGTCGTCGGCCGCCGCGGCGGGCAACCGGGCGTTCGGGCTCGACCGCGGTCTGCCCTTCCCGCTCGCCGACCTCGGCGGCGCCGACGCGGTGCTGCTGGTCGGCAGCAACCCGGCCGAGACGATGCCGCCGATGACCCGGCACCTGGCCGGCGCCCGGCAGCGCGGCGGTCTGATTGTCATCGATCCGCGGCACAGTGCGACGGCGGCGCTCACCGACGACGGGGCCGGCCTGCATCTGCGGCCGCTGCCCGGCACCGACGTGGTGCTGCTGCTCGGCCTGCTGCACGCGGTGATCGCGGCGAGCGGCACCGACGACGACTACCTCGCGGCCCGCGTGGAGGGTTGGGGCGCGGTGGCAGCCGCGGCTACGTGCTGGTGGCCCGAGCTCACCCAGCAGGCGACCGGTGTGCCCGCCGATCAGATCCGGCGGGCCGCCGAACTGCTCCTGGCCGCCGCACCCCATCGCGGGGGAGCGGGGGCCTACGTCATCACCGGACGCGGCGCCGAACAGCACGCGCACGGCACCGACACCGTCACCGCAGCGATCAACCTGGCGCTCGCGCTCGGGCTGCCCGGTCGCGTCGGCAGCGGCTACGGCTGCCTCACCGGTCAGGGCAACGGACAGGGCGGACGCGAACACGGCCAGAAGTGCGACCAACTGCCCGGTTACCGCAGCATCACCGACGCGCAGGCACGGGCGCATGTGGCAAAGGTGTGGGGTGTCGATCCCGACGCCATCCCCGGGCCGGGCCGCCCCGCGGTCGAACTGCTCGACTCGCTCGGTCGTCCCGGCGGCCCACGGGTGCTCTTCGTGCACGGCGCCAACCCCGCCGTCTCGGCACCCGACGCAGGCACCGTCCGCGAACGGCTCGCCAGTCTCGACCTGCTCGTCGTCGCCGACTTCGTGCCCTCGGCGACGGCCCGGCTCGCCGACGTCGTGCTGCCCGTGCCGCAGTGGGCCGAGGAGGACGGCACGATGACCTCCCTCGAAGGACGCATCCTGCAACGGGCCCGAGCAACAGACCCGCCCGACGGGGTGCGCGACGAACTCGTCATCTGGGCGCAACTCGCCGAACGTCTCGGTGCACCAGTGCAATTCGCGACCGACCCGATCGAGGTGTTCGCCGAGCTCGGGCGGGCCAGCGCCGGCGGCCGCGCCGACTACGCCGGAGCCGATCACGAGCGAGTGGCCCGCGAACCGGTGTACTGGCCGTGCCCCGACCGCGAACACAGCGGCACCCCACGGATGTTCCTCGACCGGTTTGCGACGCCGTCGGGTCGGGCGCTGGCGGTCGTGCCGTCGGTCGTCGGGGTCGACGACGATCTGCGCGAGGGCGCGCGCACCTACCTGCTCACCGGACGCGTGCTGCGCCAGTACCAGTCGGGCGCCCAGACCGCCCGCGTCGCGGCCCTCGGTCGGCCGGGCGAGCACCGGTTCGCCGAGGTGCACCCGCTCACCGCCCACCGCATCGGCGTCGAGGACGGCACACCCGTGCGCATCACCTCGGCGCGTGGCTCGTTCGTCGCTCCGACGCGGGTGACCACCGCGGTGCGGCCCGACTGTGTGTTCGTGCCGTTCCACGGCGACGGCGACAACCAGTTCTGCAACGACCTCACCAACCCGGCCACCGATCCGGTGAGCGGGATGCCGGAGTTCAAGGTGTGCGCGGTCGACGTGTCGCCTGCTGAGCACGGAGCAGGGACATGAGCGGCGACATGAGCGGCGACTCCAATGCACACCGCGTCGTCGTGGCCGGCCACGGCATGGTCGCGGCCCGCTTCGTCGAGGAACTGCAGACACTCGCCGCTCCGGGCGCCGTCGCGGTGACCGTGCTCGGGGCCGAACCGCACCTGCCCTACAACCGGCTCCTGCTCTCGGAGGTGATCGCCGGTCGGGCGAACATCAACGCGCTCACCCTGCCGGCCGCGTCCGAGCCGGTCGTCGTGCGCACCGACACCACGGTCGTCTCGATCGACCGCGCCGCGAAGGCGGTGACGGACGCCGACGGCGTGGTTCACGACTACGACACCCTGGTCTTGGCCACCGGCGCCGAACCACGGGTTCCGTTGCCCACCGACGATCTTCGCGGTGTGCGCACGCTGCGCACCATCGACGACTGCCGCGACCTGGCGGCGGCGGCGCGCCCCGGCCGCCGGATCACCGTGCTCGGCGGTGGGCTGCTCGGCATCGAACTCGCCTGCGGCCTCGCCCATCGCGGCGCCGAAGTGACGGTGGTGCACCGGACGCCGGCCCTGATGGATCGCCAGTTGGACGCCGCTGCGGCACAGGTGCTCGCCGACTCGCTGCGCGCCCAGGGCATCGGGGTGCTGCTCGATGTCGAGGTGGTCGACGTGATCGGCCACGACGGCGCGGTCTGCGGGCTGCGCACCGCCGACGGCGCCGAGCTGCCGAGCGACCTCGTCGTGGCCAGTGCGGGAGTTGTTCCGCGCACCGAACTCGCCTGTGCGGCAGGGCTTCCGGTCGAGCACGGCATCGTCGTCGGTGTCGACCTGCGTAGCCCCGAAGACCCGGCCGTCGCCGCCATCGGCGACTGCGCCCAGGAGGAGGGCCGCTGGACCGGGATGTTGGCGCCCGGCTGGGAGCAGGCTCGACGCCTCGCCCACGACCTCGTCGGCCGGCCGGTTCGTGCCTCCGGGTCTGCCGATGCCGTCGTCACCCTCAAGGCGCGCGGACTCTCGGTGGTCACCATGGGCGCCGCCGGTGGTGCCGGTGGTGCCGGACGCACGGTGACCCTCAGCGACCCGGGCGCCGGTCGGCACGTGAGTGTCGAGGTCGCGGCTGACCGGGTCGTCGCCGCGACCTGCATCGGCGCGCCCGACCTTGCGGCCGACCTCACCGCGGCGTTCGAGCGGCGCACACCCACGCCGAAGGACCCCACCCATCTGCTCTTCGCCGAGCTGCCGACCGGCACGGGCGCGGGCCAGGGTGCGGACCGCACCAACCTCGCGACCATGCCCGGCAACGCCACCGTCTGCCGGTGCAACGGCGTGACGAAGCGGGAGATCGTCGGCGCGCACGCAGCGGGTGACCGCGACGTCGAGGCGGTCGCCGCACGCACCCGGGCCACCACCGGATGCGGCGGATGCGCCTCGGCGGTGGAGGGGCTGCTCGCGTGGATGGAGGAGGTCGACCCGCCGTCCGACACCCGTCCGGCGAACGCGACGCCGTTGTCCACCCCGGCCGCGGCAGACGCGCACGCGACCCTCGGCGCTCACCCGTCGCCGGGCTCACCGTGAGCACGAATTTGCCTGCCCGAAACATTTTCGGACCTCGTGCCGAAACACGACGCACCTACTTTCGAACCATCCCGATGACCCCCGACGAAGCCAGGAGCCTGCGATGAGCCCGACCGACCCGAATCAGCGACACGTCGTCGTGGTGGGCGCCGGCATGGTCGCGCACCGCTTCGTCGAAGCCCTCCGAGCCCGGGACAACGCCGACAGCTACCGGGTGACGGTGCTGGCCGAGGAGCCGCGTCCGCCCTACGACCGCGTGGCGTTGACCTCCTACTTCACCGGCCGCGACCCCGACGACCTCGCGCTCGGGCAGGACCAGTTGTGGCGCGACCCGCTGGTGCGCCTGCGCAAGGGCGTCCGCGCGCTGCGGGTCGACCGGCTGGCCCGCGTGGTCGAATTGTCGACCGGGCAGTTGCTCAGCTACGACCACCTGGTGTTGGCCACCGGGTCGTACGCGGCGGTGCCGCCGGTGGCCGGCAAAGACCTGCGCGGATGTTTCGTCTACCGCACGATCGACGACGTCGCCGACCTGCGGTCGTTCGTCGAGAAGCTGCGGGCCGACCATCCGGGCCGGCCGGTGCGCGGAGCCGTCGTCGGCGGTGGCCTGCTCGGGCTCGAGGCGGCCGGCGCGTTGCAGGCGCTCGGCGCCGAGGCCACCGTGGTCGAGTTCGCGCCCCGGCTGATGCCGTTGCAGGTCGACGAAGGCGGCGGAGCGCAACTGCGCCGGCTCATCGAGGCGTTGGGGGTCACCGTCCGCACCGACACGGCCACCGCCAAGATCACCGACAAACGCACCGGACGGGTGCGGGCGATGACCTTCGCCGACGGCGACTCGATCGACGTCGAGGTGGTCATCTTCGCCACCGGCGTGCGACCGCGCGACGAACTCGCCCGCGACGCCGGTCTGACGATCGGCGAGCGGGGCGGAGTGGTCGTCGACTCCGGCTGTCGCACCGACGACGAACTGGTCAGCGCGATCGGTGAAGTGGCCTGCATCGACGCGCGGGTGTGGGGGCTCGTCGCGCCGGGCTACGCCATGGCGGAGGTGGTCGTCGACCGGCTGCTCGACGGTGAGGCGACCTTCCCGGGTGCCGACTCCTCGACCAAGCTGAAGTTGCTCGGCGTCGACGTCGCCTCGTTCGGTGACGCCTTCGCCACCACGTCTGGTTGTCTCGAGGTGGCCTACGCCGACGCGGTCAACGGCGTCTACAAGAAGCTCGTCGTCAGCGACGACGCCCGCACCCTGCTGGGTGGCATCCTCGTCGGCGACGCCAGCGCCTATGCTTCGCTGCGCCCGATGCTCGGTCAGGAACTCGCCTGTGACCCAGCCGCTTTGGTGGCACCCGAAGGCGGCGAAGCGGCGCAGCTGGAGCTGCCCGACGAAGCCACCGTCTGCTCGTGCAACAACGTCAGCGCCGGGCAGGTGCGCCGGGCCGTCGACCAGGAAGGGTGCTGCAGCCTCGCGGACGTGAAGGGCTGCACGAAGGCCGGCACGAGCTGTGGCTCCTGCCTGCCGCTGGTCAAGAAGATCACCGAGGTGCAGCTCGCCGCGGCCGGCGTCGAGGTCACCAAGGCGCTGTGCGAACACTTCTCGATGAGCCGGGCGGAGCTGTTCGGCGCCGTGCAGGTCACCGGCCTCACCACCTTCAGCGCGATCGTAGAACGGCACGGCACCGGTCACGGCTGCGATGTCTGCAAGCCGACGGTCGCCTCGATCCTCGCCAGCCTGGGCAACGGGCACATCCTCGACGGCGAGCAGGGCGGCCTGCAGGACACCAACGACCACATGCTCGCCAACCTGCAGAAGGACGGCACCTACTCGGTGGTGCCGCGCATTCCCGGCGGCGAGATCACCCCGCAGGGCCTCATCGCGATCGGCCAGGTGGCCGCCGACTTCGACCTCTACACCAAGATCACCGGCGGCCAACGCATCGATCTGTTCGGTGCCCGGGTCGACCAGTTGCCGGTGATCTGGAAGCGGCTCGTCGACGCCGGCTTCGAGTCGGGCCACGCCTACGGCAAGTCGCTGCGCACGGTGAAGTCGTGCGTCGGACGCACCTGGTGCCGCTACGGCGTGCAGGACTCCGTGGGCATGGCGATCGCCCTCGAACTGCGCTACCGCGGATTGCGATCGCCGCACAAGCTCAAGGTCGGGGTGTCGGGTTGCGCGCGTGAGTGCGCCGAGGCCCGTGGCAAGGACGTCGGAGTCATCGCCACCGAGAAGGGATGGAATCTCTACGTCGGAGGCAACGGCGGATTCACCCCGCGCCACGCACAGTTGCTCGCCGAAGACCTCGACGATGCCGGCCTCGTGCAGGCGATCGACCGCTTCTTCATGTACTACATCCGCACCGCCGACCGGCTGCAACGCACGGCCGCCTGGCTGGAGGAGATCGACGGCGGGCTCGACCACGTGCGCGACGTGATCCTGCACGACAGCCTCGGCGTGGCCGCCGACCTCGACGCGGCGATGGCAAAGCACGTCGACTCCTACTCCGACGAGTGGCGCGACGTGCTCGACGACCCGGCCAAGCTCGCCCGGTTCGCGTCGTTCGTCAACGACGACACCCCCGACGACGACCTGCACTACGTGGTCGAGCGCGGCCAACGGCGTCCGGCCACCTCAGCCGAGCGCAGCGACCCGCAGATCGAGGTCGTCGATGCGGCGCGCCGTCCGGTGTTCCTGTCCGGTCCGACCCTGGAGATTCGCCGATGACCGATGAGATGACCGACGCGGTCACAGACGCGATGGCCGACCCGATCACAGACCCGGCGACTGCTCCCATCCACTGGACGCCGGTGGCCGACCTGGTCGCCATCCCGTTGGAACGCGCGGTGCCGGTGCGCGTGGGCGCCGCTCAGGTGGCGGTGGTGCGGCTCATCGACGGCTCGATCCACGCCGTCGGCAACCGGGACCCGTTCAGCGGGGCGCAGGTGATGGCCCGCGGCATCGTGGGATCGATCTGCGTCGGAGGCACGATTCACCGTACGCTTGTTTCTCCTATGTATAAGCAGACGTTCTACTTGGCGACCGGTCGGTGCACGACCGACGATCAGGTCTGCCTGGGCACCTGGAGCACCCGGGTGGTCGACGACCGGCTCGAGGTCGGCGAGTGCGTCGTCCCGCCGACAACGACGGATGTGTTGAGCGCATGACCCCGTTGCACGCGATGGATCTCGCCGGTAAGCCGGTGCTCGTCGTCGGGGGCGGCCCGATCTCGGCCGCTCGGGTGGCGGCGCTGCTCGCGACCGGCGCGACCGTGCGCGTGCACGCACCTACCCTGTGCGAAGACCTGCGCGATCTCTACGCGTCGGACGCGTTCGCCTGGAACACCGCCGCGGTGACCGCCGCTGATCTTGCCGACGTGTGGCTGGTCTCGGCCGACGAACAAGACCCCGCCGAGACCGAGCGGCTGCGTGCCCTTGCCACCGCGGCGAAGGCGTGGTTCGAGGGCGGCGACGCGCGCACCTACGACGCCGCGACGATCGACGACGCGGTCATCGAGGCCAACGTGACGCTGCGCGAACTCCGTCCCGAATCCTCGACCGGCAAGGTCGTGCTGGTGGGTGGCGGCCCGGGCGCCGACGACCTCATCACCGTGCGCGGACGCCGCGAACTGGCCCGCGCCGATGTGGTCGTCACCGACCGCCTCGCCCCCGTCGGGCTGCTGCGCAGCCTGGGCTCGACCGCCGAGATCGTCGACGTCGGCAAGACCCCCTACCGCCACCCCGTGCCGCAGCACGAGATCAACCAGATCCTCATCGACCGCGCCCGCCGCGGGCGGTACGTCGTGCGGCTCAAGGGCGGCGACCCGTTCGTTCTCGGACGCGGCGGCGAGGAATGGATCGCCTGCCGCGAGGCCGACGTCGAGGTCGAGGTCGTGCCCGGCGTGAGTTCGGCCTTCGCCGCGCCGCTGGCCGGACTGGTGCCGGTGACCCACCGCGGGGTGGCCGCCGGCGTGCTGATGATCTCGGGTCACGACGAGGTGTCGCCGGACATGCTCGTGCAGTGGCCGCACACGATCGTCGTGCTCATGGGCATGGGGCGGTTGCCCGAACTCGCCGCGTCGCTGGTGAGCGCCGGCAAAGACCCCGCGACCCCGGTGGCGGTGGTGCACAAGGCATACAGCCCGCAGCAGCGCAGCGTGCGCGGCACCCTCGCCACGATCACCGAGCAGGTGCTGACGCAGCAGATCGGCAATCCCGCGGTGATCGTCATCGGCGACGTCGTCGGCCAACTCGCCGATCCCACCGATCTCACCGACCCCGACGGTGCTGACCCAGGCAACCCGCACGCCGTGAACGGATCTTCGTGAACCCGGTGGGCGACCAACTGGTCGGTGCCCGGGTGTTGCTCACCGGGCAGCGCCGCAGCGCCGAGCTCGCCGCAGCCCTCGAGCGGCGCGGTGCGCAGATCGCGTACGCCCCCACCCTGTCGGTGGTGCCTCACGTCGACGATGCCGAACTCCTGCGCGCGACAAAGGAGTTGATCGCCGAACCGCCGCAGATCGTGGTTGGCACGACCGGTGTCGGCTTCACCGGATGGATCGAGGCCGCCGACGCCGCGGGCCTCGCCGACGAACTTCTCGCCATGCTGCGCGACACCCGCATCATCGCCCGCGGCCCGAAGACCAGCGGCGCGCTGCGCGCCGCCGGACTCGAACCCGACTGGGTGGCTGAATCGGAGACCAACGCCGAGGTGCGCGACTTCCTGCTGTCCGAATCGATCGCCGACCTGCGGGTCGCGGTGCAACACCACGGCGCCGGCTCCGACGGTCTCGACGAGGCGTTCACCGACGCGGGCGCCACGGTGCAACCGCTCGTGGTCTACCGCTGGGGGCCGGCTGCCGACCCCCGAGCCGTCGCGGACGGCGTCCGCCGCGTGGTCGACCGGGAGTACGACTCGGTGGTCTTCACCTCCGCACCCGGAGCACAGGCCTTCCTCGACAGCGCCCGCGGCCTGGGTCTGGAGCGGGAGTGTGTGGCGGCGATGGCCGTCGACGGCGGCGTCGTCGCCGCGGCCGTCGGCCCGGTCACCGCGGCCCCGTTGCGGGTGGTCGGGATCGATCCGATGGTGCCCGACCGTTTCCGGCTCGGCGCGCTGGTGCGGTCGTTGGTGGCGCACCTGCCGGTGCACGCGACACAGGCGGTCACCCCGGCGGGCACCCTGCGGGTCTGGCGTTCGGAGGCGGTGCTCGACGGCCGGCGGCTCAGCCTGTCACCGGCCGGCCTGGCGGTGCTGCACCGCCTCGCGGCCGCCGACGGTGCGGTGGTGACCCGCGAGCAGATCCTCGCGGTGCTGCCCGGCACCGCCGTCGACCCGCACGTCGCCGAGGTCGCCGTCGCCCGACTGCGCGACGCGCTGCCCGACCGTGATCTGGTCACCACCGTCGTCAAGCGGGGTTACCGCCTGGCGGTGGCCGACCGATGACGCGTGCGCTCGTCGTCTGCGCCCACGGCACCAACAACCCGCAGGGGCAGGCTGTCGTGCGCTCGATCGTCGCGCAGGTCGCGCGCCGTCGCCCCGACCTCACCGTGCGCGAGGCGTACGTCGACGTGCAGCAACCGGAGTTGCCGCAGGTCGTGAACGACCTTGCGGCGCAGCACGATTCGGTGGTGGTCGTGCCGCTGCTGCTGTCGTCGGGCTTCCACACCGAGGTTGACGTGGCGCAGGCCGTGGCGGCCCACCCGCACGCCCACGCCGCGCCCGCGCTCGGTCCGCACGCGTTGCTGGCGCAGGTGCTCGTCGACCGGCTCGTCGACGCCGGCGCGACGCTGAACGCCCCGGTGGTGCTCGCCGTCGCCGGATCGAGCCGCGCCGCCGGCGCGACGGACGCCGAACGGATGCGTGACCTGCTCGCCGAACGCTGGGCCGGGACGGTCGCGCTGGGCTATCTGGCCGCCCGGCAGCCTTCGGTGGACGACGCCGTCCGGGTGGTTGCCGCAGAGCACGGCGGCGACCCGGGCGCGGTGGTCGTCGCGAGTTACCTCATGGGGTCCGGCTTCTTCCACGACCGGCTCACCGGCCTCGGGGCACGGGTGTCGGCGCCGCTGGGCGACGACCCGCGGCTCGCCGAGTTGGTGCTGCGGCGGTTCGAGGGTGTGGACAGCTGATCCGGGAGCCGACCAGCACGTAGGCTGAGCGGCAATGCAACCGAAGGAGACTTGCTGATGACGTGGGTTCTGCTCGCCATCGTCCTGATCATCGTCCTGCTCGTGGTGTGGGGCATCTCGTCCTACAACGGCCTGGTGAAGAAGCGTAACCAGGTGCAGGAGGCCTGGCACCAGATCGACGTCGAACTCAAGCGACGTCACGACCTCATCCCAAACCTCATCGAGACCGTGAAGGGATACGCCCAGCACGAACGCGCAACGCTCGACGAAGTGCTGCGCGCCCGCTCGGCCGCGATCAGCGGCGGCGACACACCGGCAACCGCTGCGCAGAACGAGGGCCAGTTGACCCAGGCGCTCGGACGCCTCATGGCGGTCGCCGAGGCCTACCCGGATCTGAAGTCGAACTCCAACTTCCTCGGACTGCAGAACGAACTGTCGTCCACCGAGGACCGCATCGCCTCGGGTCGCCGCTACTACAACGCGATCGTCCGCGAACTCAACACCGCGATCGAGTCGATCCCGACCAAATTCCTCGCGGGTCCGGCCGGTGTCGCGCGGGCCGAGTACTTCGAAGCCGAAGGCAACGAGCGCGCCGTCCCGAACGTGAACTTCGGCACCGGTCCCGGCGGCACCGCAGGTGGTTTCGGCGGGTACAACATGCCCGACCCAGGTGACCCGGTCGAGCCGCACTCAACGCAGTACCCGCAGATCGAGCAGCAGGGTACGATGCCGAACCCCCTTCCGGGACAGCAGTATCCGCATCAGCAGTCGCAGCCGCAGGGTTACCCGCAGCAGGGTGGCCAGCAGCCGCAGGGCTACCCGGGCCAGGGCAACTGACCGCCTCGTAACAGTCGGAGCAGGACGAAAGGTCCGGGCACCCCCGCGGTGCCCGGACCTTTCGCGAAGCAGTACGTCAGGCGCGCACCAGACGCAGGTATGGGTTTCGCGAGGTCCACCAAGAGAGCATCAACTTCGCAGGTCAGTGCGCTTTGCCGACTACTGTGATGACGTGAGTACGGCGACGCTGCAACGCGATTCATCGGGTCTGCTGCCGTTGTGGCGCGCCGCCCAGGTGTTCCGTCTCGCCTCGCTGATCTATGCCGGTGCGGTGCAGTGGACCGTGGTCGAGCATTACGTCCGACCCTTGCTGAGTTGGGCCGTCTTCGCCCTGATGTTGGTCTGGTCAGGCATCGCGGCGATGCTGCTCGCGTTCGGGTACCGCCGCCGCCGGCAGGTCGTCGCAGCCGAGGTCGTGGTGACGCTGTTGCTCATGGCGAGCACCTTGATGGTGGGCGGTAAGAACAACTACTTCGATCGCCACCAGACGGTGCCCACGACCTTCTGGGCCGCGAATGCGGTTGTGTCCGTTGCGATCCTGCTTGGTCCGTGGTGGGGACTGGCGTGCGCCGGTCTCGTCGGGCTGTCGGCGCTCGCGATCTGCAACCAACTCGACAACATCGGTTTCGACGCGACGCTACCGATTCTGCTGACCGTCGGCCTTGCGGTCGGGATGGGAGCCCAGATCGTCCGGCGTGCCCGCGAGCAGATAGACCGGGCGATCCGGCTCGAGGCGGCCGCATCGGAGCGCGAACGACTGGCCCGGGAGGTGCACGACTCGACCCTCCAGGTGCTCGCGCTCGTGCGTCGCAGGGGCGCGGAAATCGGTGGTCCGACAGCCGAACTCGCCCGACTGGCCGCGGAGCAGGAGGACGCGTTACGCAAACTGCTGTCTCGTCAGGCCGGCGTCAAGGCGCCGGTGCCGGTCGAGCGTGACCTGCGATCACGCCTTGAGGAAGTACTGCCGACGCAGGTTTCCCTCGCCGCGCCCGGGCAACCGATCGTGCTGCCCGAGCAGATGACCGACGAGATCGTGGCCGTCGTGTGTGCCGCGATCGACAACACCGCCAAGCATGCCGGCGCCGACGCGAGGTCGTACGTCCTGCTCGAGGACGACGGCGAGGAGATCGTGGTGACGGTGCGGGACGACGGTGCGGGCTTCGACCCGTCCCGGCTCGCCGAGGCAGCGGCCGAGGGCAGGATGGGTGTGAGCAAGTCGATCAGGGGTCGCGTCACCGACCTCGGCGGCACGGTCGACCTGTTCACCGCGCCCGGTGAGGGCACCGAGTGGGAAGTACACATTCCGTCGACGGGAGCCGAGCAGCGATGACGACGATCATGGTGGTCGACGACCACCCGATGTGGCGCGACGGTGTCGGTCGTGACCTCACCGAGCACGGATTCGAGGTGGTCGCAACCGCGGATTCTGTTGCGGCAGCGGCGAATCGAGCAGCTGCGACCAAGCCTGACGTCGTCCTGATGGATATGCACCTTCCGGACGGAAACGGCGCACAGGCGACGGTCGCCGTGCTGGAACACTCACCGTCGACCCGGATTCTCGTGCTGTCCGCGTCCTCCGAGCGCGAGGACGTGCTGGAAGCGGTCAAGGCCGGTGCCAGCGGATACCTGGTGAAGTCGGCGAGCCAAGCTGAACTCGTGGAGGCCGTCACCGCAACTGCCGAGGGACAAGCGATCTTCACGCCCGGCCTGGCCGGTCTGGTGCTGGGGGAGTACCGCCGGATGGCGACCGTCCCGACGGGCGAGGGACCGGACCTGCCCAAGCTCACCGACCGCGAGACCGAGGTACTCCGGTTTGTCGCAAAAGGCCTGAGCGCCAAGCAGATCGGCACCCGCCTCGGCGTCTCGCACCGCACCGTCGAGAACCACGTCCAGTCGTCCTTGCGCAAACTCCAGCTGAGCAACCGCGTCGAGTTGGCGAGGTACGCCATGGAGCACGGCCTCGACTGAGACCCGGCTCCGGTGTGGACGCCGTCGCCTGCACGCGTAGGTAGGGGAACGTTCAGGAAGTACCTATGTCGGTTGAGTAGTGCTACTCATGTCCGTTCGGCCGCGCCGAGCCAGGGTTGAAGGCATGAACACGACACCGAACACTCAGCCCGGCCCGCAGGGTCAGCACCAGTACCCGAACGGCGCTCACTACAACACCGGATCCGGTCCGCAGCCGGCCTATCAATACCCGCCGCTGCGACCACAGGTCCGCCGACCTTGGTGGGAGCGCGACGGTGTCATCGGCAAGATCTTCGCCGGCGCAGGGGTCTTCGTGACCCTCATCGGCGTCGTCATGCTGCTGGTCATCGCTGCCCGAGCAGGACTGCTGCGCCCCGAGATTCGCGTGACCGGCGGCGCACTGCTGTCCGGTCTGCTGCTCGCAGGATCGATTCGCCTGGAGTCGCGCCTCGGTGGACGCATCGGTGCCATCGCACTGGCCGCGACCGGTACCGCCGGCCTCTTCCTGTGCGTGGTCGCGACGACCAACTTCTACGAATGGATCCCCGGAGCCGCCGGACTCGTGATCGCCGCGGCGATCGCGGCCGGCACGGTGGCGATCGCGATGCGCTGGAACTCTCAGGCTCTTGCGGTGATGATGACCGCCGGAGTCGGCGTGCTCGTGCCGGTGCTGACCGAAGGTCTCACCGTCCCGCTGATCGCCTTCCTCGTGCTGTTGCAGGCGGCCGGCTGCGTCCCCGAGTTCTCCAAGGACTGGCCGGCCATCGCAGCCGCCCGCACCCTGCCGGTGGCGCTCGCGGCGACGGTCGCCGCAGAACTGGAGCCGTACCGGGCCAGCACGCACATCGCGGCCTACCTCGTGGCCACGATCGCTCTCGCCTCGGCACTGATGGCGAGCCGTCGCAGGAACGAATGGATCACTGCCTGCGTGTACGCCGTCGCGAGTGTGCCGATGATCGTCGCCGTCACTTCGCTGACCGGTCCGGTCGCCGCGATCGCCGGCGCGGCGATCGCCGTGATGACCCTCGGCGCGGTGATCGCGGCCCGACCGGTGGGTACCGGTACCTCTGCAGCCGCGGCTCTCGTGGTCGGTGCTGCACTGCTGGCGTCCGCGGTGACCGTCACCCGCGGTCCGTGGTTGTCGGTGATCCTGCTCGGTATCGGTGTCGTCCTGGCAGCGTCCACCTACCAGGTGAAGAACCACTACGCCGCGGCGCTGTCGATCGTCTTCACCGCGGCCGGGTACCTCGCCGTCGCTGTCACGGGAGTCGGGACCTCGGTCGAGGACGAACCCGGCGTCGCGTTCACCTCGGGTCTGTTGATGACGATCTCCGCTCTGCTGATCGCGCTGGTCGGTGTGCGCCGCTACGGTGCGGACAAGGAAGGTGCCATCGCGCTCGGCACGATCGCTCTGCTGGCGAGCACCGGTCTGGTGCACCGCGGACTGTTCGCCCTCGTGCTCGGCGACGGCGGCCGCCCGGTTGCGCAGTTCGCGATCACGGTGACCTGGATGCTGATCGCTTCGGCGCTGCTGTGGCTGAGCCTACGCGTGGAGGGCAGCGCGACCGCGACCGTTTCGATGGGGCTGAGCGTCAGTGTCCTGGCGCTGGGCAAGCTGTTCCTGCACGATTTGTCCAGTCTGGACGGCATCGTCCGCGCCGGTGCCTTCATCGTCGTCGGTCTCACGCTCCTGGCGGCAGGCGCCGGGTACGCTCAGGCGTTCGCCAAGCGGGCCGCCGCACGTCGGGTGGAGGTGGAGCAGAGCGCCCCTCAACAGCCGCGCCCGATGGTGACCTGGTGAGCGGCATCGCAGACAGCGAGGCGCCCGGACCGAAGCGGTCCGGGCGCCTCGGCGCGTTCGCCGATCAGTTCTTGTGATCGCCGGTGACGATGTCGCGGGCCGCGTCCGTGGTCTCGTCGATGATCGCCTCGGCCTGGCGGCGGTGGCGGATGTACTCGACGATCATCGGCAGCACCGAGAACGCCACGATGATCAGGATGGCGGTCTCTAGGTTGTCGCGCACGAACGCCACGTTGCCCAGCAGCGCGCCGGCTCCGACGATCAGCCCGACCCACAGGACGGCGCCGACACCCGACCAGGTGAAGAACCGACGGCGGTCCATCTTGGAGACGCCGGCAACGACGGTGATGAACGTGCGCACGATCGGCACGAAGCGTCCGATGACCAGGGCCTTGTTGCCGTGCTTGTCGAAGAACGCGTTGGTCTGGTCGAAGTACTTGCGTTTGATGATGCGCCCGTCCCGCTCGTACAGCGGTTCACCTAGTTTGCGTCCGATCTCGTAGCCGACGACGTTGCCGGCGAACGCTGCGATCATCAGCGCTGGGATCGACAGGTACAGCGGGATGCCGATGCCCTGGGAGCTGACCGAGAACATGCCGACCGCGAACAGCAGCGAGTCGCCGGGCAGGATCGGGAAGAACAGGCCGCACTCGATGAAGACGATCGCGAGCGAGATCCAGAAGAACGCCCCGCCGTACTGCTCGAGGAGCCACGCAGGGTCCATCCAGCTCGGGCCGAGAGCGACAGGAGCGAAAGTATGCATCACGGGACACCAGCGTACGGGGACGGATGATCGTTCCCTGAATGTCGCCCGCGAGCCGCCGTAATCGGCGGTGTCGCCGCCACTGAACGGGTGACCAATCTGTGGAATCGCTCGAATTCGGGCGGCGCCGCCCACGTACGCTTCGGCCATGGTGCGTTCTTCCTCCGCCGGCCTGTTCGCCCGGCGCATCGGTGTGGTGTCCACGGTCGTCCTGCTCGCTGCGTGCGGTGCGCCGAAGTCGGATTCGTCGAGCTCGACCAGTTCGTCGGCGGCCGGTTCGGGTACGTCGGCTGCGGCGTCCTGCGACAAGGCGTCGCTGAAGACGAAGACCGCGGGCAAGTTGACGATCGGCACCGACAACCCGGCCTACGAGCCGTGGTTCTCCGACAACGCCCCGAGCAACGGCAAGGGGTACGAGTCGGCCGTCGCCTACGCGATCGCCCAGGAACTCGGTTACACCAAGGCCGAGGTGGTCTGGGCGAAGGTGCCGTTCAACAACGTGATCACCCCCGGCCCGAAGGCGTTCGACCTCGACCTCAACCAGGTCTCGATCAGCGAGGACCGCCGCAAGGCCGTCGACTTCTCCAGCGGTTACTACGACGTCACCCAGGTCGTCATCACCTACAAGGGCAGCCCGATCGACGGCAAGACGACGGTCGCCGACCTGAAGAACGCCAAGCTCGGTGTGCAGGTGGGCACCACCTCGTACACCGCGCTGAAGGACCAGATCAAGCCGAGCAAGGACCCCTCGGTCTTCGACACCAACGACCTCGCCGTCCAGGCGCTCAAGAGCCACCAGGTCGACGGCATCGTCGTCGACCTGCCGACCGCGTTCTACATGACCGCGGCGCAGATGGACGACAAGGGCGCGATCGTCGGGCAGCTGCAGGCCGCCGACAAGCCCGAGCAGTTCGGTGCGGTGCTGCCGAAGGGTTCTGCCCTCACTGAGTGCGTCACCAAGGCGGTCGACGCGCTGCGGTCGAAGGGCACCCTGACCCAGCTCGCCGACGAGTGGCTGTCCAAGCAGGGCGCGCCGAAGCTGTCGTGACCCGCCGCGTCCGCCCAGCAGTCGTCGTCGGGAGCCGGCGATGACCGCTGACCCGAACGAAGCAACGACCAAGGACGACTGGACCCCGTCGGCCGTCGAGCGGGAACGGGCCGCCTACCGGGCGAGCCGGCAACGGCGATCCGCGCTCATCGCGACATTGAGCACGATCGTGGTGCTCGGTGTCGCCGGCACGTTGCTGGTCACCAGCCCGGGCTGGTCCGCCGTGCACGAAACCTTCTTCAACTGGGAGAAGGCGAAGGAGTCGTTCCCCGATGTGCTGCGCGGGCTCTGGCTGAACATCAGGGTGATGCTCATCTGCGGCGTCGTCATCCTCGCGTGCTCGATGCTGCTTGCGGTGATGCGCACGCTGCGCGGCCCGGTGTTCTTCCCGTTCCGGATGTTCGCGGTGGTCTACACCGACCTGTTCCGCGGTCTGCCGTTGCTGCTGTTGCTGCTGCTGCTGGGGTTCGGCATGCCGGCGCTGGGTCTGCAGGGGCTGCCCGACACCAGCATCTTCTGGGGTGGCGTCGCGCTGGTGCTGTCCTATTCGGCGTACGTCGGGGAGGTGCTGCGCGCCGGCATCGAATCGGTGCACCCGTCGCAGCGTGCTGCTGCCCGGTCGCTCGGGCTCGGCTACGGCCAGACGTTGCGGTTCGTGGTGATGCCGCAGGCGGTGCGTCGGGTCATCCCGGCCCTGATGAACGACCTCGTGTCGCTGCAGAAGGACTCCGGTCTCATCGCGGTGCTCGGTGTGGTCGACGCGATCAAAGCGGCCCAGATCTCCACCGCCACCGACTTCAACTTCACGCCGTACGTCGTCGCCGGTTTCCTGTTCGTCTGCCTCACGGTGCCGATGGCACGGTTCACCGACTGGTACGCGCGCAAGCAGGGCTTCCAGGGTGCGGGAGGGATGCTGTGAGCCTGCTCGAACTCGACGGTGTGCGGAAGACCTTCGGCGCGCACACCGTGCTGCGGCTGGTCGACCTCGCCGTCGACGAAGGCGAGTGCGTCGTGCTCATCGGGGCCTCCGGCTCGGGCAAGTCGACGATTCTGCGCTGCATCAACCTGCTGGAGGAGGTCGACGACGGTGTCGTCACCTTCGCCGGACGCGACATCACCGACCCGCGGGTCGATGTCGACAAGGTGCGTGCCCAGATGGGTGTCGTCTTCCAGGCGTACAACCTGTTCCCGCACATGAGTGTGCTCGACAACGTGACGCTCGCGCCGGTACGTGTGCACAAGCGCGACCGAGCCGAGGCCCGCGATGCGGCGATGGGCATGCTCAAGCGGGTCGGCCTGGCGCACAAGGCGAAAGCCCGCCCCGACGACCTCTCAGGTGGTCAGCAGCAGCGCGTCGCGATCGCTCGCGCGCTGGTGAACTCCCCGCGGCTGATGCTGCTCGACGAGGTCACCTCCGCGCTCGACCCCGAACTCGTCGGGGAGGTGCTCGATCTGCTTGGCGAACTCAAGCAGGAGGGCGTCACGATGATCCTCAACACCCACGAGATGGGGTTCGCCCGCTCGGTGGCCGACCAGGTGTGCTTCCTCGACGGCGGACAGATCGTCGAACGCGGCGCCCCCGAGCAGGTGCTGGAGCATTCGGAGAACCCCCGTCTGCAGCAGTTCCTGTCGCGTCTGCTGCACTGAGCCGCGTGTCTCAGCAGAACTCGGGCGACAGCCAGGTCGAGGACGAGATCGGTGTCGGGCCCTGGCCCGGCGACTGGCCGGTCGACGATTCCGGTGCCGTGCAGGCGCCCTACGACGAGCAGTTGTTACGTGACGGCGACCGGCGCAACGTCGAGGACCGCTACCGCTACTGGACCCTCGAGGCGATCGTCGCCGACCTCGACACCTCCCGGCACGACTTCCATGTCGCGGTCGAGAACTGGGAGCACGACTTCAACATCGGTTCGGTGATCCGCACCGCGAACGCGTTCAACGCCAAGGCTTTCCACATCGTCGGCAAGCGGCGGTGGAATCGGCGCGGCGCGATGGTCACCGACCGTTACCAGCACGAGTTCCACCACCCGACGGCCCAGGACCTCGCTGACTGGGCGGCCGCCGAGGGTCTGACGCTGGTGGGTATCGACAACGTGCCGGGCTCGGTGCCGATCGAGCCCTACGACCTGCCGTGCGGGTGCGTGCTGGTCTTCGGGCAGGAGGGGCCTGGGTTGTCGGCGCCGATGCGCGAGGTGTGCGAGGTGATCCTGCACATCGAGCAGTACGGCTCCACCCGTTCGATCAACGCCGGTGCGGCGGCGGCGGTGGCGATGCACGCGTGGATCCGTCGACACGTCTGGGGTCAGCGGCCGAGCCTGCCGATCGCCCGCCCAGACTCGCGTCGTACCGTGCAGCCATGAGCGCACGAAACGGAATGAGCCTGTTGCCCGCGACCGAGGTCCACACCGCGCCGGTCGTGGCGCTGGGACTGGTCGGCGGATTCCTGGTCGCCCGCGAGAGCGGCATCCGCCCGCTGGGTGGCGTGCTGTTGGCCGGCTGCGGCGCACTGGCCGGACGCACCTGGCTGGCCAAGGGTGGCCCGGTCACCGCCGGCGCGCTGAGCGCTCTGTACCTAGGCGGCTTCGGCGGTTCGCACCCGCTGGCCAAGAAGATCGGCGCGTGGCCCTCGGTTGCTGCCGTCACAGCGCTCGCCGCGGGCGCGGCGTACGTCGCCTCCGACCGCCGCTGAGCCCCCTGCCGCTGACCCCCACTGCCGCTGGGCTGAGGAGCGCGAGGGACGAGCGCGTTTCGGAACCAAGGGGAATTGTTATGCGACTGCGGTCTCGGTGTGGGCGTAGTGCCAGGTGACGCCGGTGTCGGTGACGGTGGCGGTGAGGTGGTCGCGGTGGACGATGCGGTGGTGGGTGCTGCACAGGAGGGCACTGTTCGCCAACGAGGTGTTGCCGCCGGCCCACCAGGATTCGACGTGGTGGACGTCGCACATGACCGGTGGACGGTCGCAGCCGGCGTAGGTGCAGTGTTTGTCGCGGTGGATCACGGCTCTTCGGAGTTCGTCTTCCACCAAGCGTTTCTTGCGGCCGATGTTGAGGGGTTGGTTCTTCGATCCGAGGACCATCGGCAGGATCTTCGCGTCGCAGGCGAGTTGTCGGACGGTGTCGGGGGTGATGCCGGTGCCGGTGTCGCTGATCCCGAGGCCGGCGAGGATCCCGGCGAGGACGAGGAAGTCGATCGTGACGACCAACGTGGCGGATCCGCGGTGTTTGATCTCCCCGTCTGCGTCGACGGCCTCGGTGCCGAGACCCAGCAGCAACACCAAGGCGTCGGCGCGACGCTTCCCGGCGCTCCTGGGGTCGGGCTCACCCGTCTTCTGTGACGTGCCCTCGGGGCCCGGGGTGTGCCGGTGGTGCGGATCATCGCAACACGCTGATTTCGGTGATGGTCCGGCGAGCGAGTCGACGGCCTGCTTCAACTGTTCGGCATGATCGGGCGACAGGTCGGCGGTGAACCTCACCATCCCGTTCGGTTCGTCCGACCAGGACAGTGATTCGACGCGTTGGTGCTCGTCCTCAGCCTGGTCGAGGACCTCGGCGCCGTACTGGGCGAGGATGCGCTTGGTGAGTTCCCGGACGGTTTTCGCGCCGGCTCCGACGTCGAGGGTGAGCAACCAGCCGTAGATCTCCTCGCGGCTCGCGGTCGGGATGACTGCCCGGATTTTGTCGATGTTGTCGAGGCAGGTTTTCGCGATGGTGGTGTTGGTCCGACCCGACTGCAATGCATCTGCCAATGGTTTGTTGAGCGGGGAGCGGACGGCGTCGGCGATCTTCGCGATCCGGGAGGCGTGGGAGGGTTCGAGACCGCACTGCCACGGCTCGTCCACATCATCGGCGGAGGCGGAGTCAGGTTCGTCGACCGGCACGAGCGGCCCTGCAGCAGAGACGGTGTCGGCACTCAGGAGCGCAGTTGCGGACTCACCGGTCGACAGCCGCCGCACCCACTGCGTCGCATCAGCCGCTGTCGACCGGTACACCGCACCACGCTCGATCGCGTCGGACGCGATGCTCACCATGGCTGCTTCAGTCTGTTGGTGCACCAGCGCGAGTGATCTCATCGCCGCAGTGAGTTCGGCATCAGTGAGGTTGCCGGTCAACTGCGCCAGCCGGGTCACCGCGGCCAACGCGTCCGACACCACTGCGGCGCAGGAGGCAGCTTCACCCGAATACGAGTCGTGCATGCCTTCGGACAACGCCTCGAACGATTCGTCGGTGGTCATGCCGGTGCCTCCTCCCAAGGTGCTTTCGGACTACCTTCATCGTACGCTTGTTCGAGCCCGAAGGGAGGACTTGCACAGCGAATTCTCTTGAAAGACAGAAGAATTCGATACCCGTCGGTATCCACAGCCCTAACCGGAAGGCTGGTTTGTCCACAGGTAAACCAGGGCCGGCTGGGTGGGCAGTGGACAGGCAGTGACACCACTCGCAAACGCTGCACGTCGGCACATGGTCGATCGTCGGTGGCGCGCACGGCGCCACGGGCGTTTGCGGCAGCGAGATCCGCCCGACGGGAAACTGAACGAGTTTTCTTCGCGCGGCTGTCGATGTTCGTCGAGCCCGTTCGTCATGGTGATGTCAGAACACATCGAAACAAGGAGCGAACATGGCCAGGTATCTGATTCTGCTGCCGGCACCCGAGGAGTTTGCGCACGAGCCCGAGGATCTCGTATTCCCGCACCCTGACGTCGAGGAGCACTGAGATGACCGAGTACATGGTGCTGATCGTCGGCGACGCCGACCGCTGGTGGACGACGATGACGGCTGAGGAGCGCAAACACGGCTACGAGCAGTACAGCCTGTTCAGCAAGTCGCTGGTCGAGCGCGGCCACAAGATCACCGGCGGCGCTGAACTGCACGCCTCCACCGAGGCGAAGCATCTGCCGCCGGGCACGACGACCGAGACGATCGGCGGCTACTACCTGGTGGAGGCGACCGATCTCGACCAAGCGGTGGCGTGGTGCGAACTGCTGCCGGACTGCTACAGCCTGGAGGTCAGGCCGGTCGTCGACATCGACGTCTCGGCGTAGATGTCGCTCGAACAGATCCACCGCGACGAGTGGGGCCGACTGCTGGCCCTGCTCGTCGCGCACTCGCGCCGCCTCGACCTCGCCGAGGACGCGCTGGCCGAGGCGTTCGAACAGGCGGCGCGCGTCTGGCCGGGAGACGGCACTCCGACCAACCCGGCCGGCTGGCTGATGACGACCGCGAAGCGCCGGATCGCCGACCGGGTCAGGGCCGAGGCGATAGCCGCCCGCAAGCAGCCGTTGCTGGCGATCGACGAACGGAATCGCATGCAGGACAACGACCGTGGTGACGAGCTGCTGCGGCTGGTGCTGCTCGCGGCGCATCCGGCGCTCGCGCCCGAGGCAGGCGCCGCACTGACCCTCCGGCTCGTGCTCGGCGTGCCGACCGGCGACATCGCCAAACTCTTCCTGGTGAGTGAGCCGACGATGGCGGCGCGGCTGACTCGCGCGCGCAAGAAGGTCATCGCTGCGGGCATCCCGCTCGCCCTGCCTGACGCCCGGGTGCTGCCCGGACGTCTCGACACCGTGGCCCAAGTCGCCTATCTGGCGTTCACCGCCGGCTACGCACCCGGCAGCGGCCCCGACCTCGTGCGGGTCGAACTGGCCGGTGAGGCAATCCGATTGGTGCGGTTGATGCGTTCGAGCAGCCCGGTTGCCCGGGCGAGCCAGTCGCTCACCGCCCTGCTCGGACTCATGCTGCTGCAGCACTCCCGGCGCGACGCACGCGTGGGCGATGCCGGTGAGTTGGTGCGTCTGCCCGACCAGCAGCGTTCGACCTGGCACCAGCACGAGATCGCCGAGGGGCTCGACCTGCTCGGCGCGCTCACCGGACGGGAGACGTCACCCGCGATCGAGATCGACGGCCCGGTCGCGGCGTCCTACCTGCTGCAGGCGCTGATCGCCGCTGAGCATGCCCGGGTCGCCCGTGCACAAGACACCGACTGGGTGACGATCGCCGACCTCTACCGGCAACTCGAAGAGCTCACCGGGTCGCCGGTCGTGCGACTCAACCGGGCCGTCGCCGTGGCCGAAGCGGGCGACCTCGACGCCGCGATGGCGTTGGCCGACGGTCTGCTGACCGAACTGCCGACCAACCACCGATTGCACGCGGTGCGGGCGGAGTTCCTCACCCGGGCAGGGCGAACGACGCAGGCCGGGGATGCCTATCGCGAAGCGATCTCCTTGTGTGCCAACGATGTCGAGCGGTCAGACCTTGAGCAGCGACTCGCGTTCGTTGCTGACCCAGAAGGTCAGTAGAGCGGCCGGACGTCGGTGCACGCGACATCCCGGGCGGGCAAGGCCTTCGTCAACAGGTAGTTCGTGCGGATCCGGGTGGCGCATGCGCTGTCGTTGAGCAACAGATGGCCGACCTTGTTGCCGGTGACCAGCCGCGAACCGGGCGACATCGCGTGGGCCGAGCGGGCGCCGACGATCGAGGTCGCCGGGTCGTAAAGCGCGTTCATGAACAGGATCGGCGTGGCCGGACGCCGGTCGAACGGTCCGCGATAGGCGCCCTTGCCCGCACCGGGCCAGCTGGTGCACAGCGAGCTGCTCCAGGCGCCGGCGGCGTCGAAGCCACGGGTGCGATCGCGCGTCGCCGCGGCCGCGCGCCAGGTGGCCCACCGGTCGTACGGGTCGAGCGAGTCGGAGCACATCACCGCCTGCCGAGTGACTTCGAGCACCTCGCCGGGCAGCCCGAAGCCCTGCCGCGCCGGCGACGCCTGGCGGTCGACCGTGGCCGTTGCCGCAGCGGGAGAGACCTGCTTGCCGGTGAGGGCGAGGTAGAGGTTGTGCACGTCGTCGAGTGCGCCGGGCACGGTGCCGGGGTCGTACAGCGAGTAGAGCGTGTTGGTCACCAGATCCGCCCAGGTGAACCGGCTGCCCCACACGGTGCGCGGCGACTTCACCAGCAGGCTCCACACCGTGTTCCACTCCGCGATGCCCCGGGCCGCACTGGCGCACTTCGCTTTTCCGGCCCGCTGGCACTGTGCGTACGCCTGTCGCACAGCAGCCCAAGCGCCGTCGCCGGTGTGCAGCCGGGCACCGATCGGCACGTACCGCGAGCGCGATCCCGCCGTCCACTGCACGGGGTCGAGCACGCCGTCGAGCACCATCGCCCGCACCTGCGACGGGTACATCGCCGCGTACGTCTGCCCGAGCACGGTGCCGTAGGAGAACCCGACGAAGGTCAGTTGCCGGTCGCCCAGGAGGGCCCGAACCTGATCCATGTCACGGGCGTCGTCGGCGGTGGTCATGTGGTGCAGCAGCGGGCCGCCGGTGCGCCGGCAGGCAGCCCGTACGGCGTCGTCGTGGCTGATCTGCGCGCGAGCCTCCGCGACCGTGACCGGAAAACCGGGTTCGAGACTCGGCGGTGTCGAGGTGCCCGGACGGGTCGTGCACGAGACCTGGGTCGACCGGCCGACTCCGCGCGGGTCGACCGCGACGATGTCGAACCTGTCGGTGACCTTCCGGCCAAGCATGCGGGCGAAATCGTCGACCTTCGCGGTGGCCGCCTCGCCGGGGCCGCCGGGGTTGACGAAGATCGCCCCGACCCGGGCCGATGGCACCGAGGCGCGCCGACGCTCCACCGCGATCGTGGTCGATCCTGCCGCCGGGTTGTTGCGGTCGAGCGGCACCGAAAACCGCACGCACTGGTGGGTGCGCACGTCGGCACACTTCGCCCAGCGCAGACCGGGTGTGGTTGCGGCGTCGGCCGATCGAGGCAGTGCGTTCGGCACGAGGGCGAGCAGGGCGGCAGCGAGCGAACTCGCAACCAGGCGGCGGGACATCGGGCTCCGTTCGGGAGTCGTCGGTGAGGGGGTGTGGCCGCCGGGTCTCTTCGGACCGCTCGGCACGGCTGCGCACCAGCGTGCCAGACTCGTGGCAGCAGGGCGAGGAGGCCACGCTCGCCCACGAACACGAGGGAGAGACCCCATGCCCATCGCAACACCCGAGGTGTACGCCGACATGCTCGACCGCGCCAAGCGGGAGGGTTTCGCGTACCCGGCGATCAACGTCAGCAGCAGCCAGACACTGAACGCGGCACTGCGCGGATTCGCCGACGCCGGTAGCGACGGCATCATCCAGGTCTCCACCGGTGGCGCCGAGTACCTGTCCGGCCCGACGGTCAAGGACATGGTCGCCGGTTCGCTCGCGTTCGCGACCTTCGCGCAGGAAGTCGCGAAGAACTACGACGTCAACATCGCGCTGCACACCGACCACTGCCCGAAGGACAAGCTGGACGGCTTCGTCCGCCCGCTGATCGCGGCGTCCACGGAGCGGGTCAAGAACGGCGGTCTGCCCTACTTCCAGTCACACATGTGGGACGGCTCGGCCGTGCCGCTGGACGAGAACCTCTCGATCGCGCGAGAACTGCTCGACCTGTGCGAGGCCGCGAACATCGTCCTGGAGATCGAGGTCGGTGTCGTCGGCGGCGAGGAGGACGGCGTGGCCCACGAGATCAACGACAAGCTGTACTCCACGCCCGAGGACGCCATCGCCACTGCGAAGGCGCTCGGCGTCGGCGAGAACGGTTACTACATGACCGCGCTCACCTTCGGCAACGTCCACGGCGTCTACAAGCCGGGCAACGTGAAACTGCGCCCCGAGGTGCTGAAGAAGGCCCAGGACGCGGTCAAGGCCGAGTTCAACACCTCGACGGACAAGCCGTTCCACCTGGTCTTCCACGGGGGCTCGGGCTCGACCGCCGAAGAGATCAAGGAAGCGGTCTCTTACGGGGTCGTGAAGATGAATGTCGACACCGACACCCAGTACGCGTTCACCCGTCCGGTGGCCGGTTGGATGCTCGGCAACTACGAGGGCGTGCTGAAGATCGACGGCGAGGTCGGCAACAAGAAGCAGTACGACCCGCGTGCCTGGGGCAAGGCGGCCGAGGCCGGCATGGCCGAGCGCATCGTCGAAGCCTGCGAGAACCTCGGCTCGGCCGGAACCCACAAGTGAGCGGCGAGAACCTGCTCGGGATCCCCGAGACCAAGCTCCCTGTCGACCCGGCCGCCCAGAAGCTCGACGACGGCGTCGACGTGCGCGATGTCGCACGCGGTTACCCGGCCTCGTCGCTGGTCTGGGCGACATTGGCCGAGGACGCATTGGACGACGGCGAGGTGATCGAGGCATACGCCTACGCGCGCACCGGCTACCACCGGGGCTTGGACTCGCTGCGCAAGTCCGGCTGGCGCGGGCAGGGTCCGGTGCCGTGGGAGCACGAGCCGAACCGTGGTTTCCTGCGGGCGCTCGCCGTACTCGCGAAGGCGGCCGGCGAGATCGGCGAGGAGGAGGAACACCGTCGGTGCGCCGACTTCCTGCGCGACTCGTCCGCCACCGGAGCCCGCGAACTCGGTCTTTGAAGAAACCCCTGACGAACCTGTCTCACGAGGGCTGACGCCGCGTGAGACAGGTTCGACCTTTCTCGTCCGGACGTGTGCTCGTCTCGTAGCGTGAGGAGCGGCCTTTCCGATGACGGAAGGCGGAAGACGAGGAGACCACGGTGCCTGAGACAGACCCGATGACCGAACCCGCCGGACGGCGCTCGGTGCCAAGGGAACTGGACTACCCCGAACTCACGATCCCGCAGATGTTCGAGGACTCCGCGCAACGTCGCGGCAGCGCCGTCTGCACCGACTTCCTCGGTCGCACCCGCACGTATGAGCAGATCGCGGACGAGGTGCGTCGCGTCGCGATGGGCCTGGTCACCCTCGGTGTGGAGCACGGTTCGCGCGTCGCGGTGTTGTTGCCGACCTGCCCGGAGAACCTGGTCGTGACGCTCGCGGCGCTCCGTCTGGGCGCCCATGTCGTGCAACACAACCCGCTGTACTCCGCCGGTGAATTGGAGCCGATGTTCCTCGACCACGGCGCGAAGGTGGTCGTGGCCTGGGACAACGTCGTCCCCGCGGTGTTGTCGCTGCGTGAACGCACCCCGGTGGAGCACGTGATCGGGGTCGACCTCACCAAGTCGTTGCCGGCGAAGCTGCGGCTGGCATTGCGTCTGCCGATCGCGAAGGCCAAGGAGTCGCGCAAGAAGCTGACCGCGGGGTCGTTGCCGGACGGCGCGCGACCGTTCGCGAGCCTGGGCGAACACGGTCCGCTGCCGCTCGGGCAGCCCGGTCCGCGCCCGGACGACATCGCGGTGATCATGTACACCTCGGGCACGACGGGTCGCCCGAAGGGTGTGCCGCTCACGCACGCGAACCTGCTGGCCAACTGCCACCAGGGTGTCGCCTGGACCGGACTGCGGTTCGGCGAAGAGCGGTTCCTTGCGGTGCTGCCGATGTTCCACGCGTTCGGGCTGACGGTCGGTGTCCTGTTGGCGCTCGTCCTCGGTGCGCAGATCAGCATGGTGCCATCGCCCGAGCCGAAGTTGATGCTGGACGCGATCAAGCGCAGTGACACCAACTTCTTCGTCGGGGTGCCGCCGCTGTTGGAGGCGATCCTGGACGAAGCCGAGAAGAAGGACGTCTCGCTGCGCGGTCTGGAGTGGGTGTTGTCGGGTGCGATGTCGATGCCCGCCGAGTTCGTCCAGCGATGGGAATCGGCCACCGGCGGACGGCTCATCGAGGGTTACGGGCTGACCGAGACCTCGCCCGTCGTCGTCGGCAACCCGTTCGACTCGACCCGCCGGGCGGGCACGATCGGCCTGCCGTTCCCCGACACCGACACCCGCATCGTCGACCCCGACGAGCCGTCCCGCGACGTGCCGGAGGGTGAGGAGGGCGAACTTCTGGTGCGCGGCCCGCAGGTCTTCGATGGCTACCTCGACCAGCCGGAAGAGACTGAGAAAGCATTCGTCGACGGTTGGTTCCGCACCGGTGACCTTGCCCGTCACGACGGCGAGTACCTCGTGATCTCAGGCCGGTTGAAGGAACTCATCGTCACCGGCGGGTTCAACGTGTCGCCGATCGAGGTCGAGGCGGTCCTGTGCAAGCATGAGTCGATCCGCGACGTGGCCGTGGTCGGCATGCCCTCCTCGCGCAGCGGGGAACAGGTCGTTGCGGCCGTTGTGGCCGACGGAGAACTCCCGTCGAACGAGGAGTTGCGCGCATGGGCCAAGCAGCACCTCACCGCGTACAAAGTGCCGCGTCGCTTCGTCGAGGTGGAGGAATTGCCCACCAACCTTCTCGGCAAGGTCGTGCGACGCGAGGTCGTCGACCTCATCCCGGACGAGTGAGGACTACCGGAAGTTGATCGAATTCCCGTGCGGATGAACGGTTCCCAGTAGTTCGGGTGCGATCTCAGCGTCGTCGCGCCAACGCCGCAGGCCGACGTGGGTTCCCGTCAGACGGTCGGCGTCCGCGTGGTCGTCGCGGACGTCGGGCAGGCCTGGGACGCAACCCGGCGGCTCGGCGGTGACCCAGCTGACCGGGCGAGCGGATGCCACATCATCAAGGGTTCGCGCGATCAGCGGACGTCGTTCGCGCGGCAGGTAGGTGACGGCCCAGGAGGAGAAGACCACCAGGTGGTCGTCCCCGCGCTCGATGACGCCGGGGAGCGCGTCGACCATGTCACCGCGAACGAGCGTCGGTGGATGGTCGCGCAGTCCCTCGACCGCCGCGTCGAAGCGTTCCACCCGACCAGGCATCTCCGGCCAGATACAGGCACGCAACCAGCGCAGGTCGTCGATGTCGTCGGGGCCGATCGGATCGGCGTCCAGACCGATCCGCCGTGCGATCGGTGGGATACGGAGTTCGACGGCGGATCCCAGGTTTTCGGCCTCACAACGGACTCGGGCATGTAGCGGGCCGAACGCCACGTCCCCGACTGCCACTCGATAGTGCTCGATGTTCAGCAGGAAGCCGGCGCTGGCACCCAGCTCCAGCAACGTGATCGGGGTGTCGGGCAGGTCGGCACATGCACGGGCCACCATCGCTCGCACGTAAGTCGAGCGGTTGACCTCGTTCGTCTGCGTCGTCCGGGTCGCGACCACCTGAGACAACTCGTCGTGGAACTCGGTGATCGCTCGTCGGACATCCGGCCACGGGTCCTGAGCCGGGCGTGCCCTGGGGGAGAACCAGTGTGCCGCAGGTGAATCCGGACGGCGCATCGCCAAGTCATGCAGCGCAGCAAGCAGGAGCACGGGACGGGCCTGTCCCGGAGCAGCCCGGCACAGAAGGTCGATCGCGTCCGGGTCGTCCGCCATGCCCGCGACGATCGCTGCGTACACCGGTACCTCGGAGTGCATCGAGGCGAAGTCGAGGCAGCGCTGCCTGGCGACCTCGGGGGAGTCGGCCGTGTCTCGAACGTCAGGCATGTCGCTCCTACCGGTAGCTGATGAGGTCGCGGTCGTGCTCGAAGTGGCTGTGGTCGTTGTAGCTGAGCAGGGTCGGCGTCGGACGGCGCCCGCGCAGGAACTTGCTGACCGCGCCGTTGACGGCCACTTCGTTCAGTCGCCCCCAGGCCTTCGCCACCTCGGGGCCGGCATCATGCGCACCAAGAGTCGACAGTGCGGCAAGCACGGCGATGGGTCCACCGGAACTCGACACGACCGCCGTGCCCGGTCGCTCGGCCAGTTCGGTGGCCGCCTCACGGACCCGCCGAACGAACGTGGGGAAGGACTCGCGATAGTCGCCGTCGTGTTCACCCCCGGTCCAGCGGTCGACCGACGCGAGGAAGAGGTCCTGGAACGCCCGCGCCGGATTCTCTTGCGCAGCAAGGGCTTCCAACAGCGCGGGCCGGGTCGCGTACTCCGGGTGGGCAGCGGCCAGCAGGCCGTCGTGATCGAACTCGTCCCATCGGTCATCGGTCTCGACCGGGCAGGACCAACCACTTGCGGCGGTGATGCCTGAGGCCGTCTGGCCGTGGCGACGCAGTGACCCACGCACGATGACCGCGGGCTGCGCCATGCGCTCGCCCAGGGCACGCCCGGTGACCCCCGCCTGATGTTCGCCGAGCGGCGACAACAGGTCGTAGTCGTCGCCGGTGATGGATGCCTGTCCGTGGCGGACGAGGATCAGCAGACTCATTCGGCACCTCTCGTGAGCGGGGGCTGCGCCATTGTCCAACACCGGCGCGGCGTCGTTAGATTGGCGTCCGTGGACGGACGACTCGCGGTTCTGGGTGTGGACGCGATCGGTGAGGCCCTCTACCGGCAGGTGCTGCGCACACCGGGCCGGGCCTTGTCGGCCCACGTGCGTGAACTCGGTTGCTCCGATCACGACGGCGAACGCGAGGTGCAGCAGTTGCGCGTCCACCGCCTCGTCCGGATCTCCCAGGACGGGACGCTCAGCGCGGATCACCCCAGGGCGGCGCTCGAACGGGTCGTTTCGGTCGAGGAGGCGAAGCTGGCCACCCGTCGGCAGCAACTCGCTCGCCTGCGCGACTCGATCGATCAGTTCGCGACCGATTACCGCGTGGGACAGGAACGTTCGTCATCCACCCCGCCCACCCGAGAGCGGGTCGACGGGGCCCTGCTCACCTCCATGCACGAGCAACTCGCCGCGTCGAGTGTCGGGCCGATCCGGCGGACCCGTGCTCACCCGCCCGACCGGGACCCGACCGAATACCCGACCACGGTCGGCCAGGTCGAAGCGGGCCGTGAAGTGCGAACCCTCTACGTCGCTTCGGCCGTCGACGGCAGTGCCGGGTGGATGCAGCGTTGGGCCGACGTGGGTGAAGTGCAGCGGGTCGCGCCGTCAGTGCCCTCGGAGTTCGTGTGTTTCGGCACCGACGCCGCGCTGGCGACGACGCAGTGGGGCAGGTCGGACGGTGACTGGGTCATTCTGCGCGACCCGATGGTCGTGGCCGCGTTCGTCGAACTGTTCGACCGGCTCTGGGCGGGCGCCGCGCCGGCGCCCGATGACGTCGACGGCGACGGACTGCTCGACCTGATGCGTCAGGGTCTGAAGGACGAGGCCATCGCGCGCGTTCTGGGCGTCTCGCTGCGCACGGTGCGTCGTCGGATCGCCGCCTTGATGGACGCGCACGGGGTCGAGACGCGGTTCCAGCTCGCACTCGAGGTCGCCGAGCGCGCCGACCGCAACCGCTGAACACGACGGCAGCGAGACGCCCCGGCCGCGGGGAAGAGCCGGGACGCCTCGCTCGATGCGTCGGTGACGATGTCAGTGACGCATCCGTACACCGGTCAGTACTGCACCGGTGCGGTCACCGAGATGTGCAGGTGGTCGTAGTGACCGAGGGTGACCTGCCCGGCGTGGCGGTGCTCGCGCCAGCCCTTCTCGTTCAGACCCGGCTTCTTGTTCCAGATCTTGTTCTGCCAGATGACGTACTGGACATCGAGCTTGCCTGCGTACTTGCGCAGCCACGCGGCGGCCTGGTCACCTTCCTTCTTGGTCGCGCCCTTGGGGAAAACCCCGAACCTGCCCGGGAAGCAGTCGATCGCATTGCCGGAGTTGTGGTCCGACTTCTGGCCTGGACGGTAGGCACTCACGTCGCACTGGATGCCCGGGAACGCCTTGGCCATCTCCTTGCGGACGTGCGCGGCCCGCTCGGTGAGGTTCGGTGCCTGCGACATCGCGCTCCGGTGCGGGTTGTTACGCGGCGCCTTCGGCAAGGAGCCGTTGGTGCTGCCGGACCCCTTGCAGACCGGGATCCACAGGTTGGTCTTGATGTACGCGTGCGACACGTACTTACCGGGGCCGATCTTGTCCCACCAGTTCGTGGTCGACCGGGTGCCCTTGACCCACTGGCCCTTCGTCCGGCAGGTGATCTTGACCTTCGCTCCCTTTTTGAGCGAGCCGACGCGTGCCTCGTCGGTGGACGGTCCGGACCGCACCGACAGCGGATCGGACTTCGTCATCACGGTGCCGGTACGGATCTTGGACCCCTCGGCATGACTGACGGCTGCGTGTCCACCGACTGCGGTGCCCGCCATGAGCGACGTGCCGACAACGGCGTAGACGATCTTCTTGCGCTTGGATACCTGCATGGGTGTTTCCTCCCTGTGCGGTCGGGGCTGAACCGTGCCCCGGCGTCCGGCCGGGCTGTTCCCGAGCTGCGGACATGGAGTCGATGCAGCCGGGTGTCAGGAGGTGCCGTGTCAGGGGGAGCGGTGAACAGTCGATGGACGTCAGACGCCGTGTCAAACACCTGCCTGACAGTGCCGATGACCGTAAGAAAGGCCTGAAACGATGCCGATTTCACCCTCTCCGCGCCGTGACGTGATCGAGGCGTTCGCGAAGCAACTCCTGGATGTACGTCAGAGCGCCGGACAACCGTCCTACCGGGAGATGGCGAGCCGGTCGGGCTGTATCTCACACACGACATTGCACGAAGCCGCAGCAGGACGCCGGCTGCCGACCTGGGAGACCGCCGAACAGTTTCTGCTCACCTGCGGGGCTGATCCGACCGCTTGGCGGCATGAATGGCAGCGGGCACAGCGGTTGCAGTGGATCGGAGCAGGCCGCGAACCGGATGAACCGGTTCGGGACATCGGCAGCCCGCCGGTCAGCCCGGACGGTCATGCGCCGGATGCTCGGCGATACCTCTTGGCAGGCGCGATCGGAGCGGCAGCCGTCCTCGCGGCAGAGGTGGCCCTGAAGATCGGCATGCGGGCCTGAACCTTCGCTGAACGCAACTCGCCCCGGGAGCCGATGGCTTCCGGGGCGAGTCGCGGTTCACACAGGGATTCGTTCTTCGTGTCGATCACTGTCCTTTTCTCTGGTCGAACACCGACACCCCTAAGACCGGCCGACCCCGGCGTCAGGCACCACATCGCGGGGAGCCATTGACACGGAGCTGACGTCTTACACCCGTTGACACGCAGTCGGACACACGAAGGAACAGGAAGATGACGAACGCGTCGCCGCAGCCGGGCACGAACGGTGCAGGGAACAACGGCACCGATCGTCGTCAGGTGATCCTCGGTTTCGCCCAGGCCCTGTCGGACGTCCGGCAGGCAGCCGGACAGCCTTCCTTCCGACAGATGGCCCAGACCTCCGGGTGCATCTCGCACGCCACGTTGCACGAGGCGACCCGTGGCAAGCGACTGCCCACCTGGGAAGCGACCGAACAGTTCCTCATCGCGTGTGGGGTCGATCCGCACCCGTGGCGCGAGCAGTGGCGTCGCGCGAACCGATTGGTCACTCGCCCGTCCACCGGGCAACCAGCTCAGCCGACATCCCGACCGGCCGTGACCGGCACTGCGACCGGCACCGCCTCACCGACCCGTGAACCGGACCGTTCGCAGCTTGCCGGCCCGTCGTGGAGTCCTCCCGGAGAGGAAGGCGATGAACGAGTGAAGCAGCTGCGGACCGAAGTCCCGACCACGGGACCGACCAGGACGATGCCGGTATCGGTCCGTACGCGACACGTCGCACGCCGCTGGGAGAAGCTCGGCACTCTGCTCGCTGCCATCGTCCTCATCGTCGGGGGTTACGCGGCTGCGTCCTGGACCCAGCAGTCCTCGTCCAACACCGCGAACGCGACATCGCCCACCGTGAGCAGGCCCTCTTCGACATCTTCGCCGTCGTCCGTCGGTTCGGTGCCCTGCCCGCGCCCCAACGAATCCAGCGTCCGCTCCTGGAAGTCCTCCCGCATCGACGGTGCGGCGATGGAGTACCGGTCCGGACGTCTCTCGCTGTGCGGGAAGGTTGCCGCCGGCGAGACGACGAAGCAGGGATTCACGCTGAAGAACACCGGCACGACGAAGATCTCGGGATGGACGGTGCACATGGTGAAGTCGACCGGCACATGTCTCACCGACGCCGACCGCACCGGACGCATCGCGGACCTCGACCCGGGCGAGACGTTCTCCGCGAGCATCGCTTTCCAGGCGCCCGATCGCGCCGGTGGGTGCAGCGCGGAGTTCGAGATCCGGGACGCGTCCGGCAAGCCCGTCTTCGACGAGGGCTTCACCGTCCCGTTCGCGGTCGTCGTCGCCTGAGCACAGCAGATCGGTGGCCGGTATCGTTGGCCTTTACGAGCCGGCCGACTGGCCGGCCTCGTTCCGTGACGGAGGGGTCTGAGCAGTCATGCCAGCGATCGTGCTCGTCGGTGCCCAGTGGGGCGACGAAGGCAAGGGCAAAGCCACCGACCTGTTGGGCAGCCGCATCGACTACGTGGTGAAGTTCAACGGCGGTAACAACGCCGGTCACACCGTGGTGATCGAGCAGCCGGACGGCAGCCGCGAAAAGTACGCGCTGCACCTGCTGCCCAGCGGCATCCTCACCGAGGGGGTCACCCCGGTCATCGCCAACGGCGTCGTCATCGACCTGGGTGTCCTGTTCGAGGAGATCGACGGCCTCAACGCGCGCGGCATCGACACCAGCCGCTTGCAGATCAGCGGCAACGCGCACGTCATCCCGAGTTACAACAGGGTGCTCGACAAGGTGACCGAGCGCTTCCTGGGCTCGCGCAAGATCGGCACCACGGGTCGCGGCATCGGTCCGACCTACGCCGACAAGATGAACCGCATCGGCATCCGCGTCCAGGACCTCTTCGATCCCTCGATCCTGCGCCAGAAGGTCGGTGCCGCGCTCGATGTGAAGAACGAGTTGCTGGTGAAGATGTACAACCGCCGCGCCGTCGAGGTCGACGAAGTGGTGGAGGATCTCCTGCAGTACGTCGAGCGGCTGCGTCCGATGGTCGTCGACTCCTCCCTCGAACTGTCCAAGGCGCTCGACCGCGGCGACACGGTGCTGTGCGAAGCGGGTCAGGCGACCCTGCTGGACGTCGACCACGGCACTTACCCGTACGTCACCTCGTCCAACGCGATCTCGGCCGGCGCCTGCACCGGCGCGGGCATCCCGCCGACCCGCATCGACCGCGTCATCGCGATCATCAAGGCCTACACGACCCGCGTCGGCGAGGGTCCTTTCCCGACCGAGTTGCTGGACGACAAGGGCGAGTTCCTGCGCAAGCAGGGCGCCGAGTTCGGCACCACCACCGGACGTCCGCGTCGGTGCGGTTGGGTCGACACGGTGATCGGACGCTACGCGAATCGCGTCAACGGCGTGACCGACTTCGTCCTGACCAAGCTTGACGTGCTGACGGGTCTGGAGACGGTGCCGGTGTGCGTCGCGTACGAGGTCGACGGTGAGCGCTTCGACGAGATGCCGATGAGCCAGTCCGACTTCCACCACGCGACGCCGGTGTACGAAGAGCTCCCAGGTTGGTTCGAGGACATCTCGCACTGCCGCACGTGGGAGGAACTTCCTGAGAACTGCCGCGCGTACGTGGAGTTCGTCGAGCAGCAGATCGGCGCTCGCATCTCCGTGATCGGCGTCGGACCGGGCCGTGACGAGGTCATCGTCCGGCACGACCTGCTCCACGACTGACGTGCCCTCGAGCGTGCTCGTGGCCGCCGAGGCGGTCCGCGACACCCCGTCCTGGTTCGTGGCGACCATGTGGACGATCAGCCTGGTGATGATCGGGTCGGCGGCGTGGGCCTTGCTCGCCGCCTGGCTACGCCGCGGTGACGGACCGACCGAGGGGCGCCGCGCTCAGTCGAGCTGTCTGGCGGTCTTCGCGGTCCCCACCCTTCTGCTGGGGCTGTTCTTCCTGAGTTGGGCGATCGGGATCAGCTGAGTCCGACTGCGTCCGCCGCGGTTGTCGACCCGACGGGGGTACCACCGCCGCTGGATCCGGGACGTGGGTCGGCTGGTTTCGGTCGGTCGGGACGGCCGTTCGATCGCCCGTAGAATGGTCGACCGTGACTGACGTGCAGCTTGACGACTGGGTTTCCCGACTGGCCGACGAAGTGATCGCCGACGCGGACAAGCGCGGCATCAAGGTCGTGTGCGCGTCCGGCATCTCACCGTCCGGCCCGATCCACCTCGGCAACCTGCGCGAGGTGATGACCCCGCACCTGGTGGCCGACGAGATTCGCCGACGCGGCATCGAGTGCGAACACATCATCAGCTGGGACGACTACGACCGGTTCCGCAAGGTGCCCAAGGGCATTGCGGGAGTGGATGATTCGTGGGCCGAACACATCGGCAAGGCGATCACGTCAGTGCCGGCGCCGCCCGGATCGAGAGCCGACTCCTGGGCCGCTCACTTCCGAGAGCAGTGTGAGCGCTCCCTGGCCGAACTCGGTATCACCTACCGGTCGATCAGCCAGACCGAGCAGTACACCTCCGGTGCGTACACCGATCAGATCCTGTTCGCGATGAGTCAGCGCAGCGAGATCGACAAGGTGCTCGACCAGTACCGCACGCTTGCTGCCAACTCCACCGCACAGGTCGACAAGAAGTTGGACGCCGAGCAGGCCGCTGCGGCGGCCGAAGCCGCAGAGGGTTCAGGGGCAGCGTCCGAGGACGATGGCGGTTCGGGATCCGAGTACTACCCGTACAAGCCGTACTGCACCGTGTGCGACAAGGACTTCACCAGGGTCAGCGGATACGACCAGACCACAGCGGAACTGCGCTACGAGTGCGAGGCATGTGGCCACACCGAAACGGTTGACCTGCACACCTTCCACCGCGGCAAGCTGGTCTGGAAGGTCGACTGGCCGATGCGGTGGGCCTACGAGAAGGTTGTGTTCGAGCCCTCCGGTGTCGACCACCAGTCGCCCGGTTCGTCGTACGCGGTCGGACTCGAGCTTGCGCCGATCTTCGGTTGGCAGCGTCCGATTGGGCCGATGTATGCGTTCGTGGGCATCAAGGGCATGGCGAAGATGAGTTCCTCGAAGGGTGGCGTGCCCGTCGCCGAGGACGCGCTGCAGATCATGGAGCCGGCTCTGCTGCGCTGGCTCTACGCGCGCCGCAAGCCGAACCAGGCGTTCGACGTCGCTTTCGACGCCGAGATCCAGCGCATGTATGACGAGTGGGATGCGTTGCAGCGCAAGGTTTCCGAGGGCAAGGGCCAGGCCGGCGACGTCGCGTCGTACACCCGCGCTTCCAGCACTGCCGCCGGTGAACTGCCCTCGACGCCGTACCCGGTTGCGTACCGCACGCTCGCGTCCATCGTCGACATCACCACGGGTGATGAAGCACAAACGCTGCGGATCGTCGGTCAACTCGACCCCGAGAATCCGCCTTCTTCCCTCGAGTCACTGCGCCCGAGGTTGACCTGCGTGCAGACCTGGGTCGCCACACGCATGGCGGACGAGGACAAGACTGTCGTCCGGGCGGAGCCCGACGCCGCAGCGATGGCCGCGCTCAGCGACGACCAGCGTGAATCTCTGCGAATCCTGCTGGACGGCAATGGAACCGAGCTCGGCGCCATCGAGGACGACTGGTCGCTCGACGGTCTGACCCATCAGGTCTACGGCGTGCCCAAGGTGATGCAGGGCGAGAGCCCCGACTTTCGACCCGACCGCAAGAAGGAGCCTGAACTCGCGGCCGCCCTCGGCGCCGCCCAGCGGGAGTTCTTCAAGTTGCTGTACAACCTGCTCATCGGCAAGGACACCGGCCCGCGGCTGCCGACGCTGCTGCTCGCGATCGGTCCGGAGAAGCTGCGCGCATTGCTGGGTTGAGCGCGCTCATGCCGTCGGGTCCTCGCGTATCCGCTCGTGGTGGTGGATCACCTCGTCGATCACGAACCGCAGGAACTTCTCCCCGAACTCCGGGTCGAGTTGCGACTGCGCCGCGAGCGTGCGCAACCGTGCGACCTGACGTTCCTCACGGGACGGGTCGGCCGGCGGCAGGTCGTGCTCGGCCTTGTACTGGCCGACCGCCTGGGTGATCTTGAACCGCTCGGCGAGCAGGTGGATCAGCGCAGCGTCGATGTTGTCGATCGACTGCCGGTAGGAGCGCAGTCGCTGGTCTTCGGGGCCGTTCAAGTCATCCACCCCTCGATTCTCGGACACCGCTTAACCGGCGGGCCGACCGCGTCCGTGGAGTGGGCAACGGATGTCCTTGGGAATCAGGCCGGGTGGACGACCGTCATCCGGTGCGCTGCACGGGTGAGTGCAACGTAAAGCACGCGGACACCGCCGGGAGACTCTCGCGTTATCTCGTCAGGATCGACGATGACCGTGGCGTCGTACTCCAGTCCCTTGGTCGACATCGGGTCGATCAGGATGATCCGCTCGTCTGAATCGTTGAGCGAAGCGCCTAGTGCTGCAGCCCATTTCGCGGGTGTCACCACTGCGACGAGTCCCTCGACCTCGCCCAGCAGATCCTGAGCAGCGGTCACGGACGATTCGACGACATCAGGTGCTTCGAGGTCCTGCGGGCACACACCTGTCTCGCGCACGGCGTCCGGAATGTCCGCGTCAGGCACGTGCCGACGGACGACCTGCGCCGCGTACTCGAAGATCTCGCGGGCGTTGCGGTAGTTGGTGGTCATGTGGAAATGACGGCGTTCCTTCTTGCCGAAGGCTTCCTCGCGGGCCCCGAGCGCCTCGGCCTCGTCCGGCCAGGACGACTGCGCGGCATCACCGACGACCGTCCAGGACGCGTACCGACCACGACGGCCGACCATTCGCCACTGCATGGGGGAGAGGTCCTGTGCCTCGTCGACGAGCACGTGGGCGTACTCGCCCCAGCGACCGATCTTGCCCTGCAGCAGCCGTTCGCGGGCGTCGGTGGGGCGCCGCTCGAACTGCACTTCCTGCACAGACGCGGCCTGTCCGGCGGTGCGAACCTCCTGCACGTCGTAGGCCGACGGGTCGTCGAGCAACTCGATCTCGTAGAACCCGCGCTCCTCGGCCTGGCGTTCGACGACGAGCCCGAGCCGGGCCGAGACGTCGTCGACCAGGGCGGCGTCGGCGACGCTCCACGCGCCGGTCGCGAGAGCGGCGTCCAGCGAATCGCCGAGCGCGTCCCGCTCCTGTGTGGACAGCAGACCGTCGCAATACCGTTGCAAGCGTCCACGATCGGTCATCCAGAGCAGCACCTCGCGGGGGTCGACCTGGGGCCACCACTGGTTCATGAACGACTCGACTTCGAGGTGGTCGCCGAACCGGTCGAGGAACTCCGATTTCTCCAGCGCGCCCACGTGTGGCCGCACCTGGGTCCACGCTGCCTCGCCGAGTGCGTCCTGCGCGGCAGCGGTCGCGGCGTTGTGCTGGTGATGACGCAACACCCGGCGACGGATGTCGAGCAGTCGATCCCCTTCGATGCGCACCGGGTGACCGGAGATCATCGCCCGGAAACGTGTGGGTGCTCCCGGCGGCAGGTCGCGGGCGGCGCGGCCGAGCACCGGGCGGATTCGGAGGGAGCCCTTCACAGCTGCCGCGGCCGGCTCGTCGAGGCGGGTGGCGGTGATCCCCTCGATCACGTCGCCGAGCGAGCGCAGGGTGACGGTGTCCTCGCCGAGGGAGGGAAGAACACGCTCGATGTAGGCGGTGTACGCCGAAGAAGGACCGATGACCAGGATGCCGCCGTTCTCGTACTTGCGGCGCTCGGAGTAGAGCAGGTAGGCGGCGCGGTGCAGTGCGACGACCGTCTTGCCGGTGCCCGGGCCACCGCTGATCTCGGTGACGCCGCGGGCGGCAGCGCGGATCGCCTCGTCCTGGTGCTGCTGGATGGTGGCGACGATGTCGCGCATCTGTCCACCGCGGGTGCGGGTGAGCGCCGCGATCAGCGCGCCGTCGCCGACGACCACCATGTCCTCAGGCGCCTCGGGCACCATCAGGTCGTCCTCGATGCCGATCACCTTCACGCCGCGGCTACGCAGCACGCGGCGTCGGATCACGCCCTTGGGATCGACCGGGGTCGCCTGGTAGAAAGCGGCTGCTGCGGGTGCGCGCCAGTCGATGACGAGCGGTTCGTACTCGTCGTCGCGGACGCCGAGGCGACCGACGTACCGCACCTCGCGCGTGTCGCCGAGGTGGTCGGGTTTGTCGTGCTCGATGTCGAGGCGTCCGAAGACCAAGCCCTCGTGCTGGGTCTCGAAACTACGGCGACGGTTGCTCGCCTGGAACACCATCACGTCGCGTTCGAACAGGCCCGTGATCTCCTCCTCGCGTACTTCGCCGGTGCGTGAGGAACGGCCACGGGTGTGGCCCTCGGCCTCGACGAGGGCAGCCCGGTCGGCCGCCTTCTTCAGCTCGGCGTACACGCGGTCGACGTGTGCCTGTTCGCGAGACAGTTCACTCTCGATGGCGGGCGACACCGCATTCGTCGAGGACGTCGTCATTGCTTCCCCCAGCTTCGGTCGGGGACCGTACGCGTGAGCGCAGATCTCAACAGGCCGCGGCGGTTCTCGCGTGAGTTGCGTGGACCGCGCAAGTGCAAGAGTTTACGCAGGGTGCCGACCGTTCTCAGATCAGACCGTCCTTGGCGGCGAGTACGCCGGCCTGGAAACGTGTGGTCGCGCCGAGACGATCCATCAATTCGCGCACCCGGCGCTCGACGGTTCTCTGGGAGACCTTGAGTCGTTTGGCGATCACGGAGTCGGTGGTGCCGGACGAGAGCAGTTCCAGGATCCGCTTGTCACGGGCATCGAGTTCGCCCGAAGTCTCCTGGGCCAGGCGCCACTCGCGACCCAGTCGCCAGGCCCATTCGGCCACGTTGCTGACGGCGGCCGCGGCGCCCGGAGTGCTGATCATCAGACCCAACGCCTCACCATCCGGACCGTGCGCGTCGATGACCGCCAGACCTCGATCATTGACGATCGCGGAGAAGGGCAGGCCCGAGTGAAAGCGGTACAACTCGCCGGTGCTTCGCCGGGCGGTGACGACCTCGTTGAAGCGGGGGTGCGGGATCATCGACGTGTCCATCGTGACGCGAGCCGCGAGCTTGACGCCTTGTGCATTGCGGACGGGGGTCACGTGAAAGTCGGTCGGCAGGTCCAGCAGGTAGCGGGTGTACGGCGAGTCGTTGCGCAGCCCGACCACCTGTGTGCCGGACCTGGCCAGCAGTTGTTGGGTGGCCAGCGCAATCTCCTCGACACTGTTCAAGCGGTCGTAACCGCTCGGGTCGGGTGCATCGGCCGAACGATTGGCGTAGCTGCGGGAGAGGGCAGAGGTGGACGCACGGATCGTCGTCGCGTACTCCTCCAGTCGGGCGGCGAAGGCGGGCAGTGCAATGTCCGGCGGGATCGCCTCCCACACGTCGTACCCGAGAGGACGAGCCAGGCCGCGACGTTCGAAGGCACGCATGCTCTTGTCGACGTACTCGGGCTCGAAGCCGCGACGGACGAACTCGTTGCGAGTGGCCGAAGGTGCTTCGAGCAGCGCCAGGTAGATCTCGGTGTGGTCGTCGGTCAGATCGAAATCGCCCACGACGGGAGGCGGCAGATCACTGCTGTCCTCGCGTCGTTTCTGCCTCGCGTCGTCCATGCTCGTCCCCTCCTACCCGGCCCGTGCCCGACTCAACTCTTCGCCAGCGTACTGTCGGTTCACCGCCAGCGTCACAAGGCCGTCACGGTTTTTCTGGACATGGGCCGCGTCCGTGCGTAATAGTTGAGCCAACAACATTCCGGTTGTGCGAGCCCTTGAGTGCGTCGCCGAGTCCCCCTCCGGCCGACCCCAAGGCTCGCGGCGGGGCTCCTCCCGAGAGACCTCCCCCCTGACTTTCGGGAGGGCCCTGCCGTCCTTCTTTCTCGTTCCCGGCTCGGATCCTCGATGGCTCCGGGCCCTTTCCGTGGTCTGGGTAGGGTCGGTCCCGTGAGAATTCTGGTGATCGGATCCGGTGCCCGCGAACACGCGATCGTGCGAAGCCTCGCCGCAGATCCCGATGTAGAGGCGGTCGTCGCGGCACCGGGCAACCCGGGCATGGCCGAGCTGGCGGAATGTCGACCTGTGGTGGCGACGGACCCGGCAGATGTACTTCGGCTCGCGCAGGCCGAGTCCGCCGATCTCGTTGTCATCGGCGCGGAGGCCCCGCTGGTCGCCGGCGTGACAGATGTGTTGCGGGACAACGGCTTTGATGTCTTCGGTCCATCCGGTGAAGCTGCTCGTCTTGAAGGCAGCAAGGCGTTCGCGAAGGAGGTCATGGCGGCCGCCGAGGTGCCGACGGCGATGAGCCGGGTGTGCTCCACCGAGACCGAAGCCCGGGACGCACTGGACGCGAGCGGCGCTCCGTACGTCGTCAAGGACGACGGGCTCGCCGCAGGCAAGGGCGTCGTCGTCACCGACGATCTCGAGGAAGCCGTCGCGCACGCGATGGCGTGTTTCGCCGGTGGTGCGCAGGTGGTCATCGAGGAGTTCCTGGACGGTCCTGAGGTGTCCCTGTTCTGCATCACTGATGGCGAGACGGTCATCCCGCTGGAGCCGGCGCAGGACTTCAAACGCATCGGCGACGGCGACGAAGGACCCAATACCGGTGGAATGGGAGCGTATTCGCCGCTCGACTGGGCGCCCGGCGACCTCGTCGATCACGTCGTCCGCACCATCGCGCAACCCACGGTCGAGGAGATGAGGCGGCGAGGAACGCCGTTCTCCGGAGTTCTGTACGTCGGTCTGGCACTCACCTCACGCGGGCCGCGGGTCATCGAGTTCAATGCACGCTTCGGCGATCCGGAGACGCAGGTCGTTCTTGCCCGGTTGCGCACGCCACTGGCGTCCTTGCTCAGCGCAGCAGCTCGCGGCCGACTCGACCAACTGGAGTCGTTGCGCTGGCATACGCAGCACGCGGTGACGGTCGTGCTGGCGTCCGAGGGCTACCCGGCTGCGCCGGTGACTGGGGACGTGATCGAAGGGCTTCCTGTCGAAGGCGATGCGTACGTCCTGCATGCCGGCACGTCGTCGGACGACGGTCGTCTGCTGTCGGCCGGAGGGCGCGTGCTCTCGGTCGTCGCCTTGGGTGACGGTCTGGCGCAGGCTCGGCACAACGCGTACGCAGCGATCGGCCGAATCGGCATGCGGGGCGGCCAGTTCCGTACCGACATCGCGCTGAAGGCCGAGCGCGGCGAGATCTCCGTCTGAGCGGTCAGGACACGACGAGGGCCCGGATCCGTGCGGATCCGGGCCCTCGTCACGTCTCCGGGTCAGTTGCCGGTGACGGAGTCCTTGGCGTCGCCGAGCGAGTCCTTGGCGTTCTCGCCGGCCTGCTTCATCTTGGCCCCCGACTGCTCGGCCTGGCCCTCGGCCTGCTGGCCCGGGTCGTTACGAGCGTCGCCGATCTTCTCCTGGGCTGCGCCCTTGAGCTCTTCGGCCTTGTTCGAGATCTTGTCTCCGATACCCATGCTCGGTCCTTTCCCTCTGACGACCTCACGGCGATTCCGTAGCCGTCGTTCCTTCCATCTTCACCCGCGGAATCGCAGATTTGGGCAGTCGGCGTCATCGGATTCGGTGGCCTCGGGAAGAATGTCGACATGAGTCTCGACCTGCCGGGATACGCCCACGCCTACTCGGGAAAGGTGCGCGATCTTTACACCCCCCTTGTGGGTGACATCGCCCGCGACGACCAGATCCTGCTGGTCGCCTCCGACCGCATCTCCGCCTACGACTTCGTGCTCGACTCCGTCATCCCCGACAAGGGAAAGGTGCTGACCCAGCTCTCGCTGTGGTGGTTCGAGCAGTTGGCCGATCTCGTGCCCAATCACGTGATTTCCACGAATGTGCCGGACGCCGTTGCCGGTCGGGCGGTGTTGGTGGAGCGGCTGGAGATGGCGCCGGTCGAGTGCGTGGCTCGCGGTTACCTCACCGGGAGCGGACTGGCTGACTATCAGCGCGCCGGTGTGGTCTCCGGTGTCTCGTTGCCGGATGGATTGGTCGACGGATCGCGTCTGCCCGATCCCATCTTCACGCCCTCGACCAAGGCGCCCCTCGGTGAGCACGACGAGCCGATCTCCTACGACGAGGTCGTGGCCGAGGTCGGAGCGCCACTCGCTCAGCAGTTGCGGGACTTGACGATCGCGATCCTCAAGCGAGGCAACGAGATTGCGGAGAAGCGCGGGATCATCCTCGCCGACACCAAGGTCGAGTTCGGGCAGCGCCCGGACGGCACGTTGGTGCTCGCCGACGAGGTGCTGACGCCCGACTCCTCGCGCTTCTGGCCGGCGGACTCCTACGCGCCCGGGGGGCCGCAGCCGTCCTATGACAAGCAGTTCGTCCGGGACTGGCTGACGTCGCCGGCGAGTGGCTGGGACAAGAGTTCCGGCGAAGCGCCTCCGCCGTTGCCCGATGAGGTCGTCGACAAGACGCGTGCCAAGTACGTCGAGGCGTACGAGTCTCTCACCGGACGCCGATTCGACTGACACTCAACGGAACCGGAGGGTGCCGCTCGTCTCGGGCGGTGGTGCTGGATCCTCGTCCGGGTCGGCGATCGGCTTCGCCGAGCGTGCCCAAGCCGCAGTCTCGCCGGCGCGGACGAAGGCTGTCGGGAAGTCGGACGCGGCAGCGCGGCGTCCGAGTGCGGCCTCGTCGAGCGTCGATGCCGCGATCAGGACGTAGTTGCCGAAGCGCTTCTTCTTCATGACCTCGGTGGTGGTCAGGAGTGCCATCGTGTCGAAAGCCGTTGCGGCAGTAGCCAACACCCGCTTGAGGAAGGCGCGCTCCGGTCGGTCGGCGATGTTGAAGAGCAGGACACCGTTCGGTTTCAACACGTGCGAACACCGGTGCAGTGAGGCGGTCGTCACCAGGTCGCCGGGTACCCGGCCTTCGTCGAAAGCGTCGATGACGACGGCGTCCGCGCTCGCGTCGGCCAGCTGCTGCAGACCGGTCCAGCCGTCCGTCGGGCGCACCCGAATGCGGTGGCCGCGGGGGAGCGGCAACTTCTCGCGCACGGCCTGAGTGAGCTCGGCGTCCGGCTCGAGGACGATCTGCGGTGAACCCGGTCGGGTGTGCTGGACATACCTGGGCACCGTGAGTGCTGCCCCGCCGACATGGGTCACAGCGAGCGGTCCGGCGGGTAGTAGGTCGAGGACGCTCGCGAAGTGCTGGACGTACTCGAACGCCAGGAGCCCCGGGTCGCCGACATCGACGTAGGACTGCGGGTGCCCGTCACGCAGCACGGTGACACCACCGCGTTCGTCGTCTCGGAACTCGATGCGAGCGCTGTCGTCGGAGGGCACGGTGAGAGCCTAAGGGGGTGGCAGTGCGACGAATCGACCCGAGTGCAGGTAGGCAGGCCGTCCAGGACTGGTGTGCTGACCCGCAGGTGCCGCGTCCGACGCTCGCCACGGCGGTCCGTTACACGCTGGAGGAACTCGGTCTGCAGGCGCCGGGGCGGTCGGTCGAGGTACGCGTCCCGCCGTTCGGTGCGGTGCAGGTGATCGAGGGAACGACGCACCGTCGGGGTACGCCGCCGAACGTCGTCGAGTTGTCCGCTGCGACCTGGCTGGCAATGGTCGTCGGTGATCTGGCCTGGGCGGATGCCGAGGAGAGTGGCGACTTGCGTGCGTCCGGTGGGCGAGCGGATCTCTCTGCCTACTTGCCTTTGCTTCCGCGTCGACCGGTGCGTTCGTAGAGCCCGGACGCAGGCGCCTCCGCTTGTCGGAGCCCACGCACGCGGGGTGAGACGGGCGAGTTTTCGGCGCCAGATGTGCCGAACCCCGCCCGGGGTCGTGGGCGGGGCTCGATCAACAACTCGATCGACGAACGCGGTCAGCGCTTGGACGCGTCCCAGTGGCGGAAGCCCGCCGACGCCGCGATCTGCTCGTCCTTGAAGTAGACCTCGGCCTCGGTGTCGGCGTACGCCGGGGAGTCGGTCGTGTGGAAGAGCATCGAGTCGGCGTTGCCCTTGATCCAGCCGGTCGGGCCCGATCCGTCCTCCTCGGGCATCGCAGAACCCGGACCGAAGGGACCGTCGGCGGGACCGTCGGCAACCTCGGTCGACGCGGGGTCGGCCGGCGCCGCGGTATCGGAAGCAAAGACGCCGTCCGACGGCAGGTTGGGCTGCGCCGCGCGGGGAGTTCCCTGAATCTCACCGCTGCGCTGGTCATCCCGCATCGGGGCGACCTTGCCGCTCGGGTGCTGCTCCTCGAAATCCCCCAACGGCAGCGCGGGGGTCGACCATTCGCCGTCCCGCGACGCGGATGCATCTCCGGCCGGGTCATGGGGGTCGACGGCCGGTGTGGCACTCGTCGACGACCTTTGCTCGGCAGGTGCTTCTGTCGCGGGGCCAGCATCCTCGGCCGCCTTCGACTCGGTCGGTTCCTTCGGTTCCGCGTCCGCCTGAGCTGCCTTCGGCTCCTCGACAGGACCGTCTACTGCGGATGCTGCGGGTGCGTCGTCCAAGGGCGGGGGCGGGGTGGCCCAGTCGTCGCCGCCGGTCGCTGCGGGTGCCTCGGTCGAGGTGGGCTCAGCCTGCTCGGACTCCGCGGCGGGTTCGGTTTCGGACTCCGTCTTGGGTGCCTCAGCCGGTTCGTCCTTCGGCGCCTTGGCGGCACGTTCTTCCGTCGCGTGGCTCTCCTGTGCGGATGCTCCGGTGTCTGCCGGTTCGGCAGACTTCGCCGGCTCCGTCTTTTCAGCGGCTGCGGCTTCGGGTGCGTCGTCCAGGGGCGGGGGCGGGGTGGCCCAGTCGTCGCCACCGGTCGCAGCCGGCGCCTCGGCGGGCTTGGGCTCAGCCTGCTCGGACTCAGCCTGCTCGGACTCAGCCTTGGTTGCTTCGGCAGGTTCGGTCGCCTTCGGCCCCTCGACGGGTTCCGCAGTCGTTGCCGGCGCGGTCGTCTCGGCGGCGGGGGCAGCAGGAGCGTCGTCGAGCGGCGGGGGAGGGGTGCCCCAGTCATCGCCACCGGACGCTGCCGGCGCCTCGGCCTGCTTCGGCTCATCGGCGGCCTTGTCGGTCTTCGCCGTTTCGGCGGGAGCCTTGGCCGACGCATCGTCCAACGCGGGTGGTTCGGAGTCCCAGTCGTCTGCGCCCGATGCGGCGGCGGGGGCCGCCTTCGGTTCGTCGGTCGTCGAGGTCTTGTCCGCTGTGTCGTCGGTGACGGGCGCGGGTTCGGTGTCCCAAGCATCACCGGACGTAGCAGCCGCCGCAGCAGGCTTGTCCTCCACGGCGGGAGGCTCGGCGTCCCAGTCGTCCCCCCCGGATGTGGCAGGAGCCTCGGCCGGCTTCTCGTCGGCCACGGGCGCAGGGTCGGCGTCCCAATCGTCACCGCCGGACGAAGCAGCCTGCTCTGCCGGCTTCTCGTCGGCGACCGGAGCAGGGTCGGCGTCCCAGTCGTCGGCCGCACCAGCAGCGGGCTCGGCGGGTTCGGACTTCGTGGGCTCATCCTTCGTGGCGGCGTCGTCCTTCGCGTCCGACGTCGCAGCAGCGACCGCTCCGGTGGCGCCGACGGCTCCTGCGGTGGCGGTGCCTCCGGCAGCGTTCGAGGGACCGGAGTCCTTCGCCGGCTGCTCGGTCTTCGCCGTGGCTTTCTGCGGAGCCTCGCTCTTACCCGCCGTGACCTCCTCGGCGGGGGTCTGCTCGGTCTCTTCGACCTCGGGCTCAGGCGAGCCGACCTTCTTGTCGGAGTCGACACCATGGATACCGACCGACCCGCCGCGCTTGGGATCGCGCAGCACGATGATCGCCAGCTGGATGAGGATGATGATGACCAGGACGAGAATGACCCACTTCATGGGCACTCCTTCGCAGTGCAGAGAACGTGCAGGAACAGTGCAGGAACAAGACCTGTCGGCAACCCTAGCCACCGGTCGCATACCGTAGGCACGTGTCACAGCAAGTGCCCGACGAATCCGACGACGTCACCGACGTGACTGCCGGCCCGGGGGTCACCCACCAAGCAGCCAGGGAAACCTCCGACGAACCTACCGGTGAGTCACCCCAGCTGATCCCGGTGCGGCGTCGCCCGAACGTCCTGATGTTCGTCCTGACCGGGGTCGTGCTCGGAATCATCGCCGCGGTCGTCGTCGCGAACCTTCCTACCGACGATGCCAACTACTCGATGATGACCACCTTCGGTTACTTCGCGGCCATCTTCGGTCTCCTCGGCGCCATGCTCGGCGGCATCGTCGGCGTCCTGCTCGACCGCCGCGCCGGACGCTGAACACCTGCGTGGGAGGATCGTGACGTGGCTCGCTCCGACGGACGTCTCTCCCATGATCTGATCCCCGGCGAGAAGGGCCCGCAGGACGCCTGCGGAGTCTTCGGCGTCTGGGCCCCCGGCGAGGAAGTCGCCAAGCTCACGTACTTCGGTCTGTATGCATTGCAGCACCGCGGCCAGGAGTCGGCCGGCATCGCGACCAGCGACGGGCGCAGCATCCTGGTCTACAAGGACATGGGTCTGGTGTCCCAGGTCTTCGACGAGTCGAGCCTGGGCAGCCTGCGCGGTCACATCGCGATCGGCCACACCCGTTACTCCACGACCGGCGGCAGCACCTGGGAGAACGCCCAGCCGACGCTCGGCGGCCACGCCGGCGGCACGGTCGCCCTCGCCCACAACGGCAACCTGATCAACACCGTCGAACTGCGCGAGATGGTCGACAGCGAGCACGCAGGCCGCACCGTCCGCGGCGAGATCGCCCGCGGTAACACCTCCGACACCGCGTTGGTGACCACGCTGCTCGCCGCTGACGAGGACAAGTCGCTCGAGGAAGCCGCGCTCGACGTGCTCCCGAACCTCGAAGGTGCCTTTTGCTTCGTCTTCATGGACGAACACACCCTGTACGCCGCCCGTGACCCGTACGGCGTTCGTCCGCTCGCGCTCGGACGCCTCGAGCGCGGCTGGGTGGTCGCGTCCGAGACCGCGGCGCTGCAGACCGTCGGTGCGAGCGTCGTCCGCGAGGTCGAGCCCGGCGAACTCATCGCGATCGACGAGAACGGCCTGCGCAGCCACAAGTTCGCTGAACCAAAGCGCAAGGGATGCGTCTTCGAGTACGTCTACCTCGCCCGTCCCGACGCCGTGATCAGCGGACGCGTGGTGCACGAGGCCCGCGTGGAGATGGGGCGCCAGTTGGCCCGCGAGCACCCCGTCGAGGCCGACATGGTGATCGGAGTACCGGAGTCGGGAGTTCCGGCAGCCACGGGTTACGCCCAGGAGAGCGGAATCCTGTTCGGACAGGGGTTCGTCAAGAACGCCTACGTCGGCCGTACCTTCATCCAGCCGAGCCAGACCCTGCGTCAGCTCGGAATTCGGTTGAAGCTCAACCCTCTGGAGCACTCGATCCGCGGGAAGCGCATCGTCGTCATCGACGACTCCATCGTGCGCGGCAACACCCAGCGGGCGCAGATCAGGATGTTGCGCGAGGCCGGCGCCACAGAGGTCCACGTCCGGATCTCCAGCCCGCCGGTGCAGTGGCCGTGCTTCTACGGGATCGACTTCGCAACCCGCGCCGAACTCATCGCGACCGGGCTCGGCGTCGAGGAGATCCGGGCATCGATCGGTGCCGACTCGCTCGGCTACATCTCCACCGAGGGCATGATCGCCGCGACGAATCAGCCGCCTTCCCAGTTGTGCGCGGCCTGCTTCACCGGCGAGTACCCGATCGAACTGCCCGAGGACGGCCGCATCGGCAAGCACGTCCTGGAGACCCTGCCGATCGAGATCGCGTCCGGCCACGACCGCAGCATCACCCTCGCTCCCGAGGACCGCGGCGATCGTTCAAGCCGCTCCGGTGGTTCGGACGCCGAAGGTGTCGGCACCGGGGTCAGCGGCGGCGGGTCGGGCGCCCTCGACCACCCGTGAGCCGCACTCACCTCCCACTCAGCGCGAACGAGAGCAGACGATGAGCGACACCCCGATGACCTACGCCGACGCCGGCGTCGATGTCCATGCCGGTGACAAGGCGGTCGAACTGATGAAGGCGTCCGTGCGCCGCGCGCAGCGCCCGGAGGTACTGGGCGGACTCGGCGGCTTCGCGGGCCTGTTCGACGCCTCGATGCTCACCCGTATGCAGCGTCCGGTCCTCGCCACTTCCACCGACGGTGTCGGGACGAAGGTCGCGGTCGCCCAGGCGATGGACAAGCACGACACGATCGGTTTCGACCTGGTCGGCATGGTCGTCGACGACATCGTCGTATGTGGCGCCGAGCCGCTGTTCATGACCGACTACATCGCCACCGGCAAGGTCGTGCCCGAGCGCGTCGCCGCGATCGTCGGTGGCATCGCGGCCGCCTGTGAGCAAGCGGGTGTCGCCCTGGTGGGCGGCGAGACGGCAGAGCACCCGGGCCTGCTGGAGCCTGACGAGTACGACGTGGCCGGTGCGGCCACCGGCGTGGTCGAGTACGCCGACCTGTTGACCTCCGACCGTGTCCGGGTCGGCGACGTCGTCCTGGGCATCCCGTCGTCCGGACTGCATTCCAACGGACTGTCGCTGGTGCGCAAGGTCGTGGCCGGCGCGGGATGGGGGTGGGATCGTGAGGTGCCGGAGTTCGGTCGCACGCTCGGCGAGGAGGTGCTGACCCCGACCCGGGTCTATGCCGCCGACCTGCTGCGCCTGATCCGCACCGACGGCGTCGACATGCACGCGCTCTCGCACGTCACCGGAGGAGGCCTGGCGGCGAATGTCGCCCGCGTGTTGCCGCAGGGCGTCACCGCTGTCATGGACCGCTCCACCTGGACACCAGCACCCGTCTTCACCGTCATCGGCGAACTCGGTCGCGTGCCGCAGGCCGACCTCGAAGCGACCCTGAACATGGGGGTGGGGTTCGTCGCGGTGCTTCCACAGGAGTCGGTGGAGACCGCCCTGGAGGTGCTGGAGTCGGTCGACCTGCCGGCGTGGCAGATGGGAACGGTCATGTCCGCCGAAGACGCAGACACGACCCGCGGTGAGGTCATCACCGGCGCGAAGGGTGTGGACGCCGGTGGCGCCCAACTGATCGGCACCTACGCACGCTGAGCGGACGTCGAACGCACACTGACACCGCCTCGAAGCATTCTTCGAGACGGTCACCGGTGGTCGGGACAGATCACCTGTGCGAGGTCAGCGATGCGTACTGCTGGTCACCGAGAATTCGGTCACCCGACGAATCAGCGGTTGTGGGAAGCCCAATCCGCGTAGTCGTCGTAATCGTCGTCATCACCCTTTTCGTCGTCTGCGGCGGAACTCTCCGCAGATCGGGTGGAAGACGAAGCGCGAAGTTCGCGCTCCAGAGCGGTGAGGTCGGTGTCGGGAGAGAAGTACTTCAACTCCCGGGCAACCTTCGTCTGCTTTGCTTTGGCCCGGCCGCGCCCCATGGCGAGACCCCCTCGTGTGTGTTGCCGGTGTGCCCGTAACGAAGAACCCTCGAGCCGAAGCCCGAGGATCGATCATCCGGAGACCCCGGGATCTTTGGTATCTGTCGTGGGGTCAACGGTACATCAGGGAACGACCCACCGATGCATCAGTCACGAGGATGCTCGTCCGAATGCTGGTCACGCGGTCCGGACTCGTCGTCATCGCCGGAATCGGGGGAGCTGGTGGAACCAGTGTCGGTGCCGGAATCCGCTTCTGCGCGGCCTGAATCAGCGATCTTCTCGTCGGGTTCGTTCGCCGCCTGGGTCGGGGAGGACTCATCAGCACTTGCTTCGTCGGTGCGCGTGTCGACGTCGTCGTCCTTGAGGCGTCCCTTGGTCAGGAAGGCGCCACCGGCGATCAGCAACAGGGCGAGGGCGGCAGCGGCGATGATCAGCGGTGCGTTGTTGTCGGTCTCGGACGTCGGCACCTCCTGGGCGGGCGGCGTCGGCTTCGAGGACGAAGGCGCGATCGTGGCCTCGGAACTGGCGTCGGCGCTGCGCGACGATGCGGCGGCGTCGGCGGGATCGCTCGCGCCCTCGACGGTGAAGTCGAACGTGCCCGAGATGGGGTGACCGTCGGACGAGACCACGCGCCAGACGACCCGGTAGCCACCGTTCGCGAGCGGCGTCTTCAGGTTCTGGGTCACGCGGGCACCGCTGACGGCCGGCGTTCCCTGCGCGACGGTGCCTGCGGGCCCGTCGACCCGGACCGCGGCGCCTGTGCCAAGCACAGCATTGTTGAAGACCAGCGAGACCGCGTCGATCGGTTCGGTGCGAGCGCCTGCCTTCGGGACCGAGTCGGTCAGCCTGTCATGAGCCATCGCCTGCCCCGGGTTGATCAGCAGCAGGGGCAATAGCAGCAGTGCGAAGGTGACTCGCGTCAGGATCCGGAGCATGGGTTCATTCTGCCCACCACAGGATTCGCGGCATGTTGCGGGTTCATCCGGCTCGCGCTGCCACTCAGCAGACGCAGAAACCCGCTGCCATGGGCAGCGGGTTTCATCGATGTGGCCAGAGACGGGGTCGAACCGCCGACCTAGCGATTTTCAGTCGCTCGCTCTACCAACTGAGCTATCTGGCCAACTCCGCCCGGTGAAAAAAGCCCCACCGAACCTTTCGGCTCGGCAGAGCCTCGTCACCGAACTGGCGACCCCGACGGGACTCGAACCCGCGACCTCCGCCGTGACAGGGCGGCGCGCTAACCAACTGCGCTACGGGGCCTTGCTGTTGCAAGACCTGACTTGCGTATCCCCAACGGGATTCGAACCCGTGCCGCCGCCGTGAAAGGGCGGTGTCCTAGGCCGCTAGACGATGGGGACCTGTCCTGGTCAGTTCCACCGCCGAGCGAACTCGGCTCGGATCCGTTGAGGACCTGCGCAACTATAGGGGAGTCTTCGGAGGATTTCCAAAACGACCCCGGACGCCGGCCGATTCGAACGCATTTGTGCAGGTCAGCGCCTCGCGGCCCACTCCACGAGCCGGTCACGTTCCCAGGTGTTCACGATGCGTTCGATCGGGATGTCGAACTGCTGCGCGCGGGCGCAGCCGAACTGCAACAGGTCGAGCTGACCGGGTGCGTGGGCGTCGCTGTCGATGCTGAACAGGCAGCCGGCATCCCGAGCCAGGACGATTAGGTCGTCGGGCGGGTCGCAACGCTCCGGGCGCGAATTGATCTCGACGGCGACATCGCTGTCAGCGCATGCCTCGAAGACTGCCTTCGCGTCGAAGCAGGACTGACCTCGCGTGCCACGTGAACCACCGGTGAGACGTCCGGTGCAGTGCCCGAGGACGTTCGTGCGCGGGTTCTGGACGGCGGCGATCATCCGACGGGTCATCGGCGCGGACGCCATAGCAAGCTTGGAGTGCACGGACGCGACGCGCAGGTCGAGCTGATCGAGCATCTCCTCGGTCTGGTCGAGTCCGCCGTCATCGAGGATGTCGACCTCGATCCCCTTCAGCAGGGTGAACGAGTCGGCGAGGTGGGCGTTGATGCGGTCGACGAGTTGCAACTGCTCGGCCAGGCGCGCCGCGGACAGTCCGTTCGCCACTCGAAGTCGCGGCGAATGATCAGTCAGCACGAGGTACTCGTGTCCGAGTTCCATTGCGGTAGCGACCATTTCGGGAATCGGTGATCCGCCATCGCTCCAGTCGGAGTGGCTGTGGCAGTCGCCGCGCAGCGCGGCCCGCACCTCTTCACCACCGTCCACCATCTTGTCCGGGTACTTCGCCTCGACGGTCGCCAGGTACTCCGGCCGCTCGCCCGCGAGCGCCTGCCGGATGACGGCTTCGGTCGACTTCCCGATCCCGGGAAGCTCGGCCAGGGTTCCGGCCTCCGCACGCTGTCGCAGTTCCTCGCGAGGCGTCGCCACCACCGTCGAAACCGCCTGACGGAAGGCCTTGACCCGGTAGGTGCCGGCTCGCGCACGCTCGAGCACGAAGGCGATCCGGCGTAGGGCGTCGACGGGTTCGATGACGGGTTCGGCCATACGGCGAGACTAAGGGGCGACGGGCGCCGCTATCGTCACCTGCGTGAGAGCCGGGCTATTCGTCGCACTGCTGGCCGTGTCGTTGGCCTGGATGCTGTGGGCCCAGGCGCGGATGCAGCACCGTGTCCTGTCGTTCCTGGTGGGGCGCGCGGGGGGGAGTTCATCGCGCGGAGCACGGGTGACCCACCTGGTCCAGGCGGCCGCCGCGTTCATCGCCGTCCTGGTCCTTGCTGCAGCAGTGCTTGTCGAACTGCGCTGGAACGCGGTCTACCTGCGGGTGCCGCTCGCCGCGTCCGTCCTGCTGGTCTACGTGCCCTTCGCGGCCACTCTGGGGCGCACCAAACTGCGCAAGGTGCGCAGGACCGTCGAACAACGGATGAAAGAACTGGGCGCCCCGCCGGACGTCACAACTGCGATCGCCCGGGCGGGACGCCCGTGGAGCCTGTTCGGCTCGCTGGTCATGCTCGCGGCGGTGCTGATCCTGACCTGGCACCACCTGCGTAACTGACTAGCTCTTCTCGTCCTCCGTGGACAGGTCGGCGGGGTTGGGCTCGTCGACATCGTCGACGGTCGTCTCGGCCAGCTGCTGCTCGAACAACGAGGGACGGTGACCCGAGGCGTCCGAACCGTCGGTGGCGCCGTTGTTGCCCGTACCGAACGCGTCCGAGCCGTGGTCGGCGTGCTGGGTGGACGGCCCGTCCGAGTTGTCACCTGCGGCCCGGTTCGAGCCCTCGTCGCTGTTGTCCGTCGACGCGCCGAGGTTGTCGGTGACGTTCTTCCAGATGGGGGTGTCCTCGACGTCGCCGGCCGGGGCAGCACCGGGAGCGTCCGATGCGCCCTCCGCAGTGGCGGAACCGGCAGCCGGACGTGACGCTTCGGCACGTAGGGCGTCAGAGCCACCTGTGCCGGTGGCCTCGTTCGAGGCCTTGTCGCTTCTGTCCTGGCCGTTGTTCGTGCTCTGGTCGGCGCTGCCCACGGTGGACTTGTTGTCCGAGGATGCGGACGCCGTGGTCGCAGGAGCGAACGAGGAACGCGCGACGGCCGGCTTGGCGGTGCCGGCAGTGACCTGGCCGGCCGAACCCTGCTTGCCGGCCTGCTTCTCAGCCAGCTTGGACGCTGCCGTGTCGGCCGTACGCGCGGCCGCATCCTGGAAGGACTTGATCGCGAAGACCAGGCCCACGGCGGCGACGGCCATCCAGATGCGCGGGTGCCGCACACCCTTCTTCAGCAGGTAGTTCTCGGCCTTGGCGTCGAGCTTGAGCCCGATGCCGGAGCTCAGCAGGCTCAGACTGCCGGCGGCCGCAGCGATCGCGGAGCCGGAGGTGACGGCGACGTCACGCTTGGTGTGGACCGGCTTGAGGCCGAGCGCGTCGGAGTTCTCGGCGGCCTTGTCGGTCATGAACAGCGAGCCGGCCGTGCCTGCGGTGTTCGCGACCGTGAGGCCCCGACGGGCCCAGGTGGGGATCCTGGCCGGGCGGGCAAGAACGCCCAGACCGGCGACGGCGGCAGCGAGCAGATTCTGGGCTGCGGGGGAGCGGAGAGCGGAGTTGTTCGGCATGGCTCCCACTCTAGGAGCCGACACCACCCGCGCGGCGGGCATCGGACGGTTCAAACAGAACCCAGGACTTGGCAAACGATCGGCAAACCCTGGCGTGGGGGCTTGGGTATGGCGCCGAGGGCTGGCACGGTGTTGAACGTCCAACCGGACGACGCACAGGGGCGTCCAGGGTTAGAACGCAGTTTCAGGGGGAATATCGAATGTCTCGCACCGTCCGCCGTCGATCCGTCATCGCAGCGGGGTTCGCGGCCAGCACGCTGGCCGCCTGCAGCGGGGAGGACAAGGCCGATCCCAAGCAGCCCGGCAAGAACCCGGACGCCGAATCGTCCAGCACGAGCGCCCCAGGCAAACCGTCGGGCAAGCCGAGTATCGACAACCCGCGGCTGATCGGTGACGGATCGACCGCGGACTGTGGTCCGCAGCCGCACCAGCCCGAACCGGAGAAGCTGAAGCCGGGACAGGCCCCGCCGCAGTTCGTGGTGATCTCCTGGGACGGCGCGGGCGAGAACCAGGACATGCCGCCGCTGTTCGAGCGCTTCCTCGAGGTCGGCAAGAAGTACAAGTGCCAGCAGACGTGGTTCCTCACCGGAATCTTCCTGCTCCCCGAGTCGAAGCGAACGCTCTACAAAGGTCCGGGCTTCAAGGCGGGTGCTTCCGATGTCGGATTCCAGAAGGACGCCGAGATCCGCCGGACCATCGAACTGCTGCGCCGGGCCTGGCTCGACGGCCACGAGATCGGCACCCACTTCAACGGCCACTTCTGTGGCGACAACGGTGTGGAGACCTGGTCCGAGGCGGACTGGCTGGACGAGATCCGCCAGGCCAAGAACGTCGTGCGGACCTGGAAGACGAACACCGGGTTCACCGACCTACCGCCGCTGCCATTCGATTACGAGAAGGAACTGGTCGGCGGACGCACTCCATGCCTGCAAGGGGTGAAGAACGTCCGTAAGGCGGCGAGCAAGCTCGGCTGGCGTTATGACACGAGTGCCGGGAACAACCAGGTGTGGCCGAAGAAGGACGGCACGCTGTGGGACCTGTCGCTGCAGTCGATCCCGTTCGCCGGCAAGGGCGGCACGGTGCTCTCGATGGATTACAACATCATGGTCAACCAGTCCGGCGGCACCAACGGCGATCCGGCGAAACGTCCGGGCTGGCGCAAGCAGGCGGCCGACACTTACGTCGCCGGCTTCGAGCGCGCCTACGACGGCAACCGGGCACCGCTGATCATCGGCAACCACTTGGAAGGCTGGAACGGCGGCATCTACATGGACGCCGTTGAGGACGCCATCGTCCGGATGGCGGCCAAGCCGGACACCCGTTTTGTCACCTTCCGGCAACTGTGCGACTGGCTCGACGCCCAGGAGCCGGCCACCCTGGACGCACTTCGGGCACTGAACGACGCCCCCGAATCCGGGTGGTCGGATTTCCTGGTGAAGTGACCGATACCGCTGTGATGCAGCGGTTTCGGGAAATCACTCGCCGGGCTGTGGCCCGTCGTAGCCCTCGATGACGAGCAGTTCGCCGTCGGAGGACGCCTGGCGGTACTTCTTCGCCTCGGCGTACTCCGGTGAGTGGTACGCCGCCAGGGCAGCCTCATAGCTGGGGTATTCGACGACCACGTTGCGGTCGCGTGCCTTGCCCTCGACCGCCTCGAAGGTGCCGCCGCGCACGAGCAGACGTCCGCCGTACTTCGCGTACACCGCACCGTTGCGGTCGGTGTACTGGGTGTAACCATCCGGGTCGTGCACCGAGATGTGTGCGATCCAGTAACCCTTGCTCATCGAACTGTCCCTTCGTTGTCGGTACGGGGCCCGAGCAGGACGACGCCGTCCGGCTCGACGACGACGTCTCCACCAGCGTCCATGGAGGTCTCGAACGCAGCCACGATGTGCTGGTCGTTGTCGATGCGCGCCGGTTCGCCACCGAGGTTCGCGACGACCCGGTGCTCACCTCGGTGCACGATCAGCAGATCGCCCGAGCGCTCGATGCGCGACGATTCCGGTGACGGGTTGTGCAGGTCGGCGACCTCCCGGCGCAGCGAGATCAGCGCACGGTACCACTCCAGCAGCGCGCGATGGGTCGGCTCGTCGAGCTCCCGCCACTGCAACACCGACGCGTCCCGCGTGGACCTCGCCTGCGGGTCGGGCACCTCGTCGCTCCAGCCGTGATCGGCGAACTCCTTGCGGCGTCCTTCTGAGACTGCTGTAGCCAGGTCGGACTCCTCGTGATCGGTGAAGTACGCCCACTTGGTCGAAGCGCCCCACTCCTCACCCATGAACAGCATCGGTGTGTACGGCGAGGTGAGCATCAATGCGGCACCGATCGCCAGACGGCCGGGGGAGACCAGGTGAGAGAGGCGGTCGCCGGTGGCCCGGTTGCCCACCTGGTCGTGGGTCTGCAGCGACACCACGAAACGGTCGCCGGGAGTGCTCGACCCGTCGACCGGACGGCCGTGGTGGCGCTGCCGGAAACTGCTCCAGGTGCCGTCGTGGAAGAACGGCGTGCGGGCGATCTTGGTGATCGCTTCTGGGTCGGCGAAGTCGGCGTAGTAGCCCTGCGTCTCGCCGGTGAGCAGCACGTGCCAGGTGTGGTGGACGTCGTCGGCCCACTGGGCGTGCAAGCCCTGTCCGCCCTCGCCACCCGGCGCTCGGTCGGTGACCGTCGCCGGGTCGTTTCGGTCGGACTCGGCGATCAGGAGCAGCGGCCGACCGAGCACGTCGGAGAGCGAATCCGTCTGTGCCGCAAGCTCTTCCAGGAAATGCACGGCGCGATCGTCGATCAGGGCGTGCACCGCGTCCAGGCGCAGCGCGTCGAGGTGGAAATCGCGGAACCACATTGTGGCGTTGTCGATGAGGTAGCGGCGGACCTCGTCGCTCTGTGGCCCGTCGAGGTTGACCGCCCAGCCCCACGGCGTGTGGTGACGGTCGGTGAAGTACGGGCCGAAGACCGGAAGGTAGTTGCCGCTCGGGCCGAGGTGGTTGTAGACGACGTCGAGGCACACCCCGAGGCCCTTGCTGTGGGCGGCGTCGACGAACCGCTGCAGCGCTGCGGGACCGCCGTAGGCCTGGTGGACGGCGTACGGGCTGACGCCGTCGTAACCCCAGCCACGCTCGCCCGGGAACGCGGCGACCGGCATCAACTCGATCAGGTTGACCCCGAGATCGACCAGGTGGTCGAGACGCTCGATGGCGGCGTCCAGCGTGCCCTCGTCGGTGAAGGTGCCGACGTGCAGTTCGTAGATGACCGCGTCGCTGCGTTCGATGCCCTCCCACCCCTCGTCGGTCCACCGGTGCCGGGCGAGGTCGACCACCTCGGAACGGGCGTGGGGTCCGTCGGGTTGCGACAGCGACCGCGGGTCGGGACGCTCGTCGGCGCCGTCGACCCGGTAGGCGTATCGCGATCCCGGACCGCCGGGGGCGTCGACCTGCCACCATCCGTCGTCCGCCGGGTGCATCGGCACGGACGTGTCGTCGACGCACAGCTCGACCTCGGTCTGCGCCAACGGTGCCCAGACACGGAAGGTGTGATTTCCCGGACTCACAGCGGTGTTCTCCTTGGTCGTCATGAGGCGGCGAGCTCCAGCAGCGCCACCGGCATCGTGGTGAAGAGGTCGGCACAACGCACGTGGCGGCCGCCGTCGTACAGGCGCCCGGACAGCAGGTTGGTCCAGGTGCCCTCCGGCAGTTCGACGGTGGCGTCGGCCCAACCGCCCTCGAGAGCGAGCCGACTCGGGGTGCGGGTGGCCAGAACGGCGACGGCGGCGGGCTGCTCGCGGCGCAGCACGCCGGACACCAGGCCGGGTGCGTAGTTACGCACGAACCCGAGCAGGTGCGGGCTGTCGGACTCGATCGGGGTGTACCCGCCGGAGTCACCGAAGACCTCGGGGTGCCGCTGGCGGGTCAGCAGCGCGCTCTGCACGACGAACTGTTTCTCGGAATCGAGGTCAGGAGTCTCGTGGGTGCCGAGGGTCTGCGCACGCTCGGAGTAGTCGACCGGACGCCGGTTGTCCGGGTCGACGAGCGACAGGTTGACGTACTCCGTGCCCTGATAGGTGTCGGGCACGCCGGGCAGCATCAGCTGAATCAGCTTGGTGCCCAACGTGATCGCCCGGATGGACTCCGCCAGGTCGGCTTCGATCCGGGTGCTGAGCGCGGAATGTCCGGCGTCGTCACGCAGGCGCTCGGCGAACGCGATCACCCGTGCCTCGTACTCGGCGTCTCCGTCGACCCAGGCGGTGTGTTCCTTACCCTCGCGCAAGGCCTTCTCCAGGTAACCGGTCAGCCGCTCGTCGTCGATCTCGCCGACGCCGAAGAGGGTCTGCCACACCAGGTGAGCCGTCGGTCCGTCGATGTGACCCTGCGCGAGTGCGGCTGCGGACGCGGACAGTTCCTGCCACGCGGACGGCTCGCCGGCGACCGCGAGAATCCGGGCTCGGACGTCCTCACTGCGCTTGGTGTCGTGGGTCGACAGGCTGGTCATGGTGCGCGGCCAGTTCCGCTGCTGGTAGACGGCCCACTGGTGCAGCAGGTCGGGGCTGGCGCCGGCGACCAGCGTGGGGTCGGAGCCGACCTCGTTGAGTGCAACGAGGCGGTGGTAGCGGTAGAAGGTGGTGTCCTCGATGCCCTTGGCCATCACCGGGCCCCAGGTCTGCTGCAGGCGAATGGCGAAATCCGTTGCGGATTCGTCGTCGTCGGCGAGCAACGTCACTGGGATGAGGGACTCGATCTCGTGCTGGAGTTGCGGACGCGCCTCGACCGCGGCCGTGAAGGCCTCCCGCAGTCGCGCCCGGGCGGCCGGCGTCAGACGCTGATCGGGCTGCACGTATGCGCGGTACACCTCACCGGCGACGAGCAGTTCCACGACCGCCTCGCGCAACCGCTCCGGGTCGAGATCGGGCAGCGCCTCGCGGGCGCGACGGGTCAGTCGGTCGACCTCCGGCGCGAGCGCATGCGTGACGATCCAGCGCTTGGAGTCCTGGACGATCGCGTGGAAGTCGGGATTGCCGCCCGCCGCGATCCAGGTTTCGTCCAGCACGTCGGCGCTCGCGGAATCCGTGAACGCGGCCTGCACGACCCGTAGTGCGTCGTACCCGGTGGTGCCGGCGCACTTCCAGTCCGTCGGCAGGCGCTCGTCACCCTCCAGGATCTTCTCGGTCCAGATCGGGGTGTCCTTCTTGCATGCGGACGTCAGGCGTTCCAGGTAGCCGGACGGGTCGGCGAGGCCGTCCGGGTGGTCGATCCGGAACCCGTCGATGAGGCCTTCGTGGTGCAGGCGCAGCAGCAGCTCATGGGTGGCGTCGAAGACCTCGGGCAGTTCGACCCGCACCGCGATGAGTCCGTCGACCTCGAAGAACCGGCGGTAGTTGAGCACCTCGTCCTTCTCGCGCCAGGACGCCAGGCGGTAGTGCTGCCGGTCCAGCACCTGGGCGACGTCGCCCTCCTCGGTGCCGAGGGCGACCGGCCAGACGTGCTCGTAGTAGCGCAGCACCGGTTCGCCGCTGTCGAAGGTGTCGAGGGTGAGTTCGCCGGCCTCGAGCACTTCAGCGAGTGACTGGCCGAGCACGGGCAGGCCGATGCGCCCGCCGCCCACCTTCCAGTCGATGTCGAACCATTGCTCGGTGGACGCGTCCCGCCCGTCCCGCAGCACCGCCCACAACGGACGGTTCAGGTACTCCGGGGCGACGAACGCCATGTGGTTGGGGACCACGTCGACGACGATGCCGAGGCCGAGCTCGTGTGTCTTCTCGGCGAGTTCGCGGAAACCGTCCTCGCCGCCGAGCTCGGGGTTGATCCGCGTGTGGTCGACGACGTCGTACCCGTGCATGGAGCCGGGGACGGCGGTCAGGATCGGGGAGAGGTAGAGGTGTGAGATGCCGAGTTCGGCGAGGTAGGGCACCTGCTGCGCCGCGTCCGCGAAGGTGAATCCGGAGTGCAACTGCAGGCGGTAGGTGCTGGTGAAGGGCATGCCTCCCATCTTGCCCACCCATGGCGTCCGGACGGGCGTTGCGGGGTGGCGATGCACATCACGCGGAGGGCCGAACAAGGAGACGGGCAAGCAGGTGAGCAAGGAGAACGGGGCGCGTCACCCGTGGTGACGCGCCCCGACATCCGCTGGATCGTGGTGCAGCGCTACTGTTGCTCGCCGTCCTGGCCGGCGCCCTGGTCGCCACCACCGAACTGGTCACGTGCGAAGTCCTGGCCCTTGTCGACGTGCTCGGCGTGCTGGCCGCCGGTCTTGTCGTCGACGAAGTCGCCGCCCTTTTCGATGCCCTGGTCGACCTTGTCGCTGTGCTGGCCGCCGAGGTCCTTGGCCTTGTCGCCGAGGCCACCCAAGTTGTCGCCGAGACCCATCACAATCAACTCCTTGTTGTCGGTTGGTTCGTGCCAGGTGACCCTCGTCGGGAGCACCTGACAACCAGGGAACCACTCCGGTCAGCGTGAGTGGGGCTTGACGGTCGACAGAAATCTGTGGACCTCCGTAGACAGTTCGAGAACCCCTGCCCGGCCTTGAAAACCGTGGCTTCTCGCAGTCGCGGGGCCTCTACCGGCGGGACCGGCGAGACCGGCGGCCGCTGGAGCCGTCTGTAGCGGACGAGCGGGGCCGGATGGTGCGTGCAGTTGGGATGACTCAAACCTTTCTGAGCCCGACACAGGTGGACGAGCTGGTGGCCTCGTATGAGCCGGGCGCGACACTCGTGCAGTTGGGCGAGCAGTTCAGCATTCATCGCCGCCCCGCGGCGGCACACCTTGCCCGCCGCTCAATCCCGATCCGCCGGCGCGGGTCTCGATGAGCGCCACCTCGCCGAAGCGGTCGAGTTGTACTCCGGCGGCTTGACGCTCATGGAGGTGGCGTTGCAGTTCGGGGTCAGCCAGCAGACGGCCGGGCGCGCGCTCGTCGCCTAGGAATCGCTCTCCGGCCGAGCGGGCGCAGGTCTCAGGGCACTGCTTAGCGGGCTTCTTAGCGGAAGGGCAATGACTAGGGCTCGCTCGCCCCGTCCTCCTATCCAGCGTGTCGCTAGCCGGAATCACGAGACCAGGCCGTTTGGCCAGTGCTCGCGATGTGTCTTCACGATCTTGCGCAGGTTGCCTCGGACAACCTTTAGTACTGCCGTCGACGGCACGTCGTCGTCATGGTTCCCGGGGTTCAGGACCGTTGCGAAGGTGTTCCACTGCCCCTTCTCCCCGTTATCGAGCGCGAAACCGCGGACGAGCGGGACGAGCTGCCCCAACATTGACGCCTCGGCATCGACGTCCGCAACCGAACAGGGTGTACCCGCCTCAGTACGCCCGGTGGCGATGATCTGCTTCGCAAGCCGCTCTGCTGCCGAACGAAAGCTCCCGCACGCGGCCCTGCGGCCGCGGGCAGTTGGCGCGTTGAGGTTGTCCTCAGCATCCAACATCAGTCGACTGAACATGTCGGATGTCTGTGTCGGCACAGTACCGACCCGGGGATCGACAAGGTTGAGTTCATACGCAATCAGTCCACGATGGTCGTGATTACTCATAGTCCAGTCAGCCAGTCTGCTGTCGTAAGTGGTCAAGATGACCTGCACGTCGGCATCAAGGAGCTTGGTGATGGTGTTCTGAACAAACGTCAGCCGGTGGTCAGGGTCGCTTCCAGGGATGGGGTCGTCGAGGACCACCACCGAAGAGTCAAGGAGTTCGGTGCGTGCCAAGAAGATCGACAAGCCGAGCGCGTTCAACTGTGAGTCGCTGTAAACGCCGAGGGCGTCGCGTACGACCGGCGATGTCCCCGCCTCGGCGTGAAGCGCGGCTATCAAGTTGACGAAGCGAGTGCCGCCAGCACGTGTTTGCACACCCATGAAGTCGACCAGCTCGTCAGGGCGGATCGTCAGCCACCAAGACTTGATGGTGTCGCTCATCTCAGCGAAGCGCGCGTCGAGCAGTTCAACCGAAGCATCCTGCAGGGCCTTCTCTGCCGCCTTCAGCCGGGTCAATGCGCGTTGTCGTTCCGATGAGCGGATCACATCGCCGGCTAGTCCTGCTACTCCGTCGAGCAGGGTCAGCAACTGCCGATGATCAGCGATCTCGGCACGTTCCTCGATGACCGGCGCGATGGCAGTCTCAAGCTCGGACACGGACTCCGCGTGCAACTCGCGCTTCCTGCGCACGGCCTCGAGGGCTGTACGCAGGGTGTCGAAGGCTGGTTCAGGGGCGGGCGGGCACTCTCGTCGCTCGACCGCGAGTCGCAGAGTGGCGAGCGCTTCGCGGACTTCGTGGCCCGCAGCGACGAGCGCCTTCGTCGAGTCGGTCAGAGCTACCGCAGCGGCATGAGCGTCTCGGACGAGGGTGGGTGGAAGGTTCCAGTCCTGAAGTTTCGCGGCCAGCCCGGTGAGCTCTGTCTCCGACAGGCTGCCAGCGGTCGGCAGTCCTGCACGCACAAACTCTACGAGGGCAGTGACCGCCTCACCTGCTCGGCCAATGGATGCGAGTGTCGTGGCGGCGGTCTGATCAAGATTCGAAGCGCGGGTCAGCTCGGCTCTCAGCGCGTCGACGCGCGCAGGTGTCAGCGCCTCCGGCGTTGCGCAGACCGGGCAGTCTACCGGGGCGGTGAGCTTCGCGAACTCGTCCACTCGCAGGACTGCCGCGAAGACGGGTAGCAGGCGTGCTGCCTCACCCTCGATGGAGGCAAGCGCCTCCCGGTAGGTGGTCGTGTCCGGCACCTCGACTTCGACCGAGGGAATCGGCGCTGCGACGAATCGAGCAGTCGGAAAAAGCGCCTCCGCCTTGGCGTTGGCGCGGGTCTCAAGTCCGGTCTTGGCGTCGGCGAGAGTCGAGTAGTGCTCTCCTGTAGCGGCGCCGGCGACCTCGCATAGCTCTCTGGACAACGCCTCCGTGACCGCCACTTCATCGGAGCGGGCGGTTCTGGCGATGGCTTGGAGACGATTCCGTGCGTCAGAGAGTTCCGTAGGTAGCGCCGCCACCCTTTGGAGCGATGGCCCATCTGGTTCTTGTTCCAGTTGCTTGCGTGCTTCGGCGACTCGTGTACGCAGCAGGTCGAGGTCGCTGAGGGACAGAAGTGACTTGAAGTAGCCGACTCGTTGCTTCGGTTCTGTCGAAAGGGCGTGGCGAAGGATGTGCTGCAACAGGACGGGAGCGCGTACCGGCGGGTCGGCCAGCATGAATCCGACATTCGACAGGTCGCAGACCTCGTTCCCGTCGACGAAGAGCCGACTCTCGCACTCCGATCCTCGCCCGAAGTCGCCGGTCAAGTTCCGCCGAACACGGTGGAGCGAACCGTCAGCGGTACGCACTACAGCTTCTACGAAGACCTCATCGTCGCCGTCAGGAAGATGGGCATTTCGAAGGCTGTCATTGTATTCAGCCTTCGCACCGCCAAGAAGCTCGCGCCGACTACTGCGACCCGACAGGAGGAACTCCACAGCCTCGGCCAGGCTGGTCTTACCTTGGCTGTTGCCGGCGTGAGCCACTGTCAAAGGCGCGTCCAGCTCGAAGTGGGCAGGCACCGTGCCGAAGGCTCTGAAACCGCGTACGTCAATCGAGACGATGCTGGTTCTTCTCATAGAGTTCGCCAGCCCTCGACAATCGTGCCGATAACCTCATCCAACTCATCGACCGACGCGGCCGCCGCGACCGCATCGAGGAGCGCATGAGCGTCTGCCTTCGCGGGCGTGGCATGCCCAAGCAACGCGGCCAGCGGCTCCAAGTTGGGCAACAGTTCGGACACCTACAACACTGTAGTGAACCAACCACCTCTCACCTGCGAAGCAACGGCTCGGCGGCGGCGTGGTTCACCGACTCGCCCGCATCGCCGCTCGCCGCGTCGCGCGCCAGCCTCGGTGATGCGCGCGCGTACCAGCAGGAGGAGGCTTACTGGTCCCATAATGATGAGCTTCAACGCGTTCCACACCGACCAGAGCACGTCCAGATGCAGCCAGCCTGGGGCACCCTGGTCGAGGCGTTGGTGCAGACGCTCGTAATCAGCAGGTAGGGAACGGCGAGGAGCATCGCGGGGATGCCCCACTTCAGGTTGGGTCGCCGTCGGATTGTGCCGAGCAGCCGGCTGGTGGGCACGTAGCGGCGCAGGTCGTAGCGGGTGTGGACGCTGAGCGTCCAGATCAGGTGGATCATGGCGGGCCTCTCGTCACACGTGTCTCTCCGTCGAGGAGGCAGTACATGTGTGAGCGCCCAAACTGGGCCGTCCCGAAGGACCCGCGATCGAGGAGAACCTGCCTCGGCACCCACTTTACGCCCGAGCTCGAACAGACGTAAGCCCGTGCTGTCTCATCCGCGAGTGTCCGACGCCGCGGGAAGGAAGTGATGCCGTGGTCCGGCTGGTGCGTGTGGCAGGGCGATGAGGTGGGTCCCTGAAACAGGTGCCTCTGCCTGTTGGAGGCGCAGACCGATCATGTTGACGAGTGTCGCGGCGACGGCAGCGATGTCCGCGGCCGAGCCGTGGAACGTGGGTACGGAGCATCCCCTCGTGGGAGTCAGTTCGTCGCCTTCGGCTGCTTCCTCCCAGAGACGGTGGTACAGCTCCAGCGCACCATCGGCCAGCACCGAGCGTCCTGCTTGGTCGTCGAGCTCAGATGGCGTACAGGGGGCACCTGGCGCGCAGATGTTGGCGATACCGAGCGTTCCCGTCCTGGCGTCGGTGGCGACCTGGGCGATGAGGGCCTTGCGGTCTTCGCCGGCGAGGGTGTCTAGGTAGGTGGTGATGCTGTGGCTGACGGTGGCGTCGATGATGAGGTCCGCGGCAAGAGAGACGGCTGGATCGGGGACGCTTCCTTCTGCGACGATGACGGTCAGGTCGTCGCGGATCGCGCGGAGGCGCGTGGCGAGGGCGTCGGCTTTCGTCTGGCCGATGTCGGCTTCGGTGTAGTTCTGTCGCACGAGCAGTCCCCCGGTGATGGTGCCGGGGTCGCAGACAGTGAGGGCGCTGGCTCCGGCGCGTGCGATGAACTCGGCGAGCCATGAGCCGAGTCCGCCGCAGCCCCAGACGTGAACGGTCTTTCCTTGGAAGCCGTTGACGGGACGGTTGTCGTCGCGCCGGGTCGTGACCTCTTGCCGTTCGTCGGACATGTTGCACCATTCGATGGGGATGTCGGTGTTGATGATCCCGGGATCGAGGTTGACCGCGGTTCCGTGCTTCTTGGCGAGGCGCCGGAGCGCGTCGGCGGCCGTTGCGGGGAGGCGTCCGCCGAGAAGATGATGCGGTCCCTCTGCGGGGTGCGGCACGGCGAGCACGAAGTACTGCTCGGTGCCGTCAGGGTTTCGTAGAGCGCTGGCGAGGAGCGACGTGAGGAACGCCGGCGACTGCGGTGAGACCTGTGGTGACCGTCCTTCGGCGCGGTCAAGGTGCGGGTCGTCCAGGAGCGTCAGAAACAGCGCGAAGGTGGATGCCGCGCCAAAGGGGAGGTCGCTCGCAACGGCAAAGACGGGCGTGCGGTGTCCGTCGTGGTCTGCCGAGTAGGTGAGGTCGTAGCGGTGCGGTGAGCGGGTGATCAGCCGGGCGATCTGATGCTGCTTCGGCGGGCCGGGTTCGCGGACGACGATGGTGGGCGTGCCGTCGGCGTGGTGGAGCACTCCTCCGACAGCGTGGTACATCGCGGTCGAGGGATCGAACGCTCCGGCGGAGGCATCGGTGAGCCACTCCCACAGTCGGCTGAGGAACCCGGCCATTCCGGCGGATGGGCGCCACTCGCGGGAGGGATCGAGGTAGATACAGAGCCGCTGCCCCTGGAGGACGTGCGGGAACCCGAGGAAGCGTGTGTGGTCAACCTCGGCGCTCGGCGGCGAGAACAGCGACGGGCGAATCTTGACGATGAACTCCTCGTCGTCTCCAAGTTCCAGGCCGCCCCAGCCGTGAGCGATCTCGGCGGTGTAGAGCCGGAGTCGGAGGATGGCGTCGCCGTCAGAGTCGAGCCGAGGCTGTTGAACTATCCGGACGTCGTGGGGGTGCTCCCTGGCGAGCGACCTCAGCTCGTCAACGAGATGCTTCTGCCAGGCCGAGAGCGTGGCCCGGTTGCGGCGGCTCATCCGGCGCGGCCAGACCGCCCCACGGTGGAAGCGGCCGCGGGAGCTGCTGCAGGGAACTTCGCGCTGCTGGATGAGGTGGCCGGGGCCTTGAAGCCGTCACCGAAGATGTCCTGCCACAGCTGGATGCTGCGTTCCTTGTTCTCCTCCTCGTATGCCTCCTCGATTTCGGCGGCATGGACATGGATGCGGTCTCGGAAGTAGCTGTAGGTCGACTGCTCCCACCGATGGTCGAAGGTGATCCCAGACCCGGACGGGTCTGGAATGGAGGGCTTGATCGGGCGCGCCTGGAGCCAGGCGTCGAGGTCCTTCACGAGGTGCAGGAGAGTAGTGGGGACGTCGCTGTAGTAGCCGGGGTCGAGCAGCGTACGCAGCTCGGTGACCTGCTCGCCGAGCAGTGTCGTCAGGAGGATGGACCGTGTGCCGGTGAAGGAGTTTTTGTGGTCGCGCAGGTACTTCATGAGTCGGATGACCTTGCGGAGGTTGCCCTTCGCGAGCGCGTCCTTGCTCTTCATCCAGTCCGTGAAGCCCTGGGGATCGGTCAATTCCCAGGCGTTGTCGTCGCGGTTGACGATGACTTCGCGGCCATCGGCGAGGTTGAGGTGCGGCACGATGTCAAGGTGCATGGAGTTCGCGTAGACGACTCGAACGCAACGGCACTTGCGTGAGTGCGGCATGTTGCCGTAGGTGCTGTGCCGGTGCAGAGCGGCGTAGACCTCCTCGATGTACTTCTCGGGATCGTCGGCCCAATCCGGGTTCTCGCTCATGTCGAGCATGAAGTCCGCGTCGAACTCGTTGCTGCCCACCGGGTTGATGATGGTCTTATGCGCCCACGAGCCTTGGGGCGTCTTGCCGAGGATCAGGTGTCCGATCTGCTCGTCGGCCTTCAACGCCTTGTAGACCGCCTCGACGCGAGAGTCGAGCGAGTCGAGCTTCACCTGGCCGAGGTTGACGGTGTCCTTGAGCAGGACGTTGAAGTAGTCAGTGAGCTTCATCGGGAGACCTCCGTGGTCGACGTGCTGGTCGGGCCGCCGCGGCGTTGGTCTCCGATCAACGGTGTGTAGTCGGCCGCGCGATGATCTGCGAACCGCGCGGTGTAAATAGGGCTGAGCTCGCGGCTCACGGACGCGGCAAGGCCTGCGACGTCGTTCGGGTCTGCCGAGTCGAGTGCGTACAGTCCGCCCGGCACGAGAGCGTCGAACCTAGTGAAAGCGGACTTGCCGATCAGATGCTCAGCGATGCCCTGTCCGCCACGGCTGCCGGCTGTGAGGATCAGTGGCGCGATCGGCTTCGCCCAGTTGAATAGCCCGCCACGGTCCAGGCGCTTGGGGTGGTTCGTGAGCTGATCAATGGTGCCGACGTTGAGCACCCTGATCGAGGCGAGCGGTACGTCGAGCATGCTCACGGCCTCGGCGATCGCGACGACAGAGGGGTTGTTCGCCCACATGCCGCCGTCGATGAGGCGGTGTCCATCGACACGCGCGGCAGGAAAGTAGAGCGGCGCCGCTGAGGTCGCCATCGCGATGTCCACCATCGGGATGCGCCAGTCACGGGCGAGCCGTGTGTGGTGCGGCGTCTTGAAGATGTGCACGGAGCCTCGTTGCACGTCCCACGCCGGGATGACCAGCCGTTTGGCGCTGTCGCCGAGCAGCCTGTCGCCGAGCACCTTCGTCAAGGCGGTGCGCAGCGCATCGTCGTCGTAGATGGGTGCAGTGAGTTGACGAGGCCGCCGCCACAGTCGCCGACGCGGGGCCGGGAAGACCGCCTCGACCAGTTCTTCGTAGTGTCCGACGATCTCGCTTGGGGTGAGACCGGCCCCCAATCCGAGCGCGACAATCCCACCCGCCGACGTCCCGGCAATCAAGTCGAATGAGTCCTTGATGCTGACGTCGAGGTCCTGTTCCAGCCGCGCCAGTACGTGGGCGGTGAACAGTGCCTTGGCTCCGCCGCCATCGAGGGCGAGAATCTGGAAGCGATCGACGGATGGGGGCCTTGGCTCGATCGTCGTGGATGGATGGTCCTGCCGTCCGGGCTCGTCGGCCCGCCCGGCCGGCATCTCGCCTCCGGGATCGGTCGAACGCCGCCGCACCGACACAACCTAGGCGCGAGACGGAGCCGTACCGGTGGTACTCATGCCCTTGCTCGCCGAGCAGTCGGCTCCGCAAGAGCGGCTTGTTGGCTTCCCCCGCCTAGACATGCTTACGGAGCCAATCCCAAGCCTTTTGTGGGAGCCAGCCCGAGTAACTGTCGCCCGAGATGTCAACGACGAGCACACTGTCGGAGTTGTCCAGCGCGGGCTTGAGACGGTCGAAGGCTTGGCTCGGGCTGAGGGACGAGACGACGATCCAGGTTGAGTCGAGATAGTGCCACCACGTGCCAAGCGCCTTGATCTTCTCGTAGAGATCATCGTACTTCTGTCCAGGTTTGTTGAGGTCATAACTGATGAGCAGTGCGCTCATGTTCTTCTCCTGACGTGTAATGGGTTAGGCCGGCGACACCGAGGCATCGCCGGCCCAGCGGCTACTTCTCGTTACGGACGCCCTTGTGCTGGTTGGGGTTGCCGTTGAGAATCCGGCCAGTGCCGGTGTCACGCTTGAACCATGTGGTGCCGCGCTTGAACTCGCTGCGGCTCTTCACGGCACCGACGCGGTGTCCTCGTCCGGTGTTCTTAGCCATCTCCTTCACCTCCGTCCCGACAGCCCAGGTCCGCCTCCGCGGGGGCTCTCACTGAGTAGTCGAGATAAGGCTGTGTGGAGTTAGCGTCAGGAACGGCAGTCCACGCAGAGGCCGTCGACGACGAGGTGCGGCTGGAACTGAAGGAAGCACTCGGTGCAGGTCAGTGCGCGCTTGGCATCTCGCTGACAGCGGCATACTCCGCAACGAGGACAGAACGGCTGGCCACAGTCCGAGCAGGGATAGCCACGGCGCTCGAAACTGGTCCCGCAGCATGACCCTGTGAGCAGGGGGCGGGTGTCAAAGTCGCGCTGGATGGGCGCATGAAACTGCTCGACCTCCCAGATGTCTCGGTCGCAGAACACGGCCATGACGCGCTTGTCGTCCCCGATTGCGTCGACGTAGAAGTCTGCTTGCGTGCCCCAGGGTGTGCGCCAGGACAGGCGCCGAGCCGCGGATGCTCCTGGTGCCAGGCGGAGTAGGGAGTGGCCTTCAGTGAGCTTCTGGTCACGCCAAGGGAAAACGGTGGGCCAGCCTTGCTCGGGTTCGGGCTTGACGCTGGCATGAGTGACGGTGCCGGTGTAGCGGTCGATGATCGCGATGGCCCCCAAGCCGGGCAGGTGCTTGGCGAGAGCGATCGCACACACCGGCCGGCTGGCCTGGGAGGCGTTATAGAGGTCGGTCATGTGCTGCGCTCTGATCGGCCCGTTGGCGATGACCGCTGTTGCCGCAGCCTCGGGCAAGAGCAATCGCTGGGCGATCCGGTCACAGACAGTTTCGAGAAGGCGGCCGGGCTCGTCCTGGTCGGCTATCCAGTCATAGATGTCCGGGGCCCTCTCGGCGAGCCAATGCCCAAGTTCGTGGGCGAGTGTGAAGTTCTCACGCCGACTCGCTGGCGTGGGTGCGTACAGGATCACACCGTCCTGGAGGAACGAGACGCCATCACACGCACCACCATCGTCACGGGCACTAGCTAGGTGTTCGACGGCTCTGACAGTCAGGTCAAGGTCGTCGCGGAGGACGCTGAACGGGTCCCCGGCGAAGCGGACTCGAACGTCATCCGTCAGCAGGGACAGTGCCTGGTCAACGCAACCTTCCAGTTTCATGCGGGTCTCACTCACCCTCGGTCGGCTTGCTCGACGGAGGCGACAAGGGCGTCGAGGGAGCGCAACAGTTGTTCTGTATCGGGGTGCTCCCCGCGGTGCACGGTCGCAAGCATCCGGCTTTCGAGCGTCGCAGCAGCCACGGCACGTGACACTCGTCGGGCCTGTGACCAGCGCGTGACGAGTTGTTCAAACAGCGGATGTGCGCGTACAGCGCCTACTTGATCGGGCAGAGAAGCCGTCGACGGAGCTGAGATTAGGTCGTCTACCGATGCTCCGAAGATGTCAGCGATTGCCTGGACCACGGCGGGAGATACGTCTGCCGCTGTACGAGTCTCCCACCTGAAAACGTCGCTCTTGTCGAACTGCCACCCTCGCTCATCCAAGCGTGCGGCAACGTCACTGACGCTCAGTCGCGCACGCTTTCTTACACGAGACAATGCGGCAGAGTCGAGACGACATTCTCTGTCAGGGAGTAGACCCAGCATTGCTGCCACGGGGTCATCTTCAAGTGCTGGCGCGCCTTGGGCGGCAAGCCAGAGTGCGTCCGCCGTCTCAACGATGCCATCAAGTTCTACGCGCTCTCGGTCGTTCAGCTCGACGTCACGCAAGATAAGTTCACGCTCTTGGGGCCGTTCGAGCAGCTCGGCGACAAGCCTGTCGCGTTCGTCGTCATTCATGGTTTCCTTCCTCCCTTCTGTGCATTTCCTCTCGAAGGAGCGCTAGCGATCGTGTCGCCATCTGGCTCACACGCGCCGGACTCACGTTCATTTCGGCTGCCACCTCAGATCGCCGCCGCCCCAACGCTGCGGTCTCCCACACCGCCTTTCGATGGCGTTCGTCCAGTATCGCGAGACAGTCCCATGCATGACCGGCTCGCTCTTGTTGGTCGATGGCTTCCGCGACGTCTTCTGCGAAGTCGGAATCATCGGCACGGTCATGGACGGCTTCGACGAACTCGGGCCCGGCGTGCCGTACCTCTGCTGATCTGATTCGATCCAGCGCCTTTCGCTTCGCCGCGGTCACGAGAAATGCTTCCCAGTTCCGCACATTCTCCGGCGGCGAAGCCATGATGGAGACGATCGCCTCTTGCACCGCGTCTGCCGCCTCAGAGGCGCGACCAGCTTCGCGCAGCACTGAGGCGGCAACCTTGTGCATAGCGTCTCGATGGCGGAGGTAGAGAGCACCGAGGTCTGGCGTCATGTTGGTCATCGCTGTCGCCTCGGCCCCTCGCTCCAGCGCCGGCACCAGCGAGGCTGTCTCATCATCGGCCTCGTCCTCCTCACCTCGTAGTCGAGATAGCACCTGACGCAGTTAGGCCATTCTGATGGAGACCTGTACCGCGCTCCTGACGATTGTCTCGCTTGCAGTCAGTTCCGTGACGCATCTCGACGTGTCGGATCTTGCGTGCGGCCCGGGTAGGGTCGCGTCACAGGCGCCGGTCGGGGGGGGAGCGGGCTCGACAGGTCGTCGCTCGGCGGCGGTCGGGCGCTGGCGAGCAGTGGCACGTGACCGTGCGAGCGCACTTCTTGCGCGGGCGAAGTCGATCTTCTGCGCCGTGTTCTCGGGCGATCACGGCACCCGGTCGAACAAGCGCTCCATCAGGCGGGTGCTGATCCTGCCGCCGGACCGCATCCGCACCTTGCCGTTCGGGACCGGCGTCACCCTCCTCCGTAGTGCGCCGCCGATTGTGACCGACCTGCGCGCCTGGCCGACCCGCCCCGACGCAACCCAGCTCGGCAGAGACCGCGGCGAGGTCGAGGCGCTGCTGCGTCGTCCCGCCGACACCTGAGCGGCAGTTTCGTGGTGCCAGCGGTGCACCTGCCTGACACGAGCGGCCCTAGACGACGCGGGCTGCCAGATGTCAGAAAGGCGCTTGTCATGGCTATTCACACGCAGGAGTCGTTGTCGGGGTTCATCGCCTCGGACCCGCAGCTCACCCAGACCTCGAAGGGGCACGCGAGGTTCTGCGCCTGGATCGGCAAGGAGCACTTCCGCCGGGAGGAGGACGGGTCGTTCACCCAGACCGAGACGACCTACCACCACATGGTGATGTTCGACCGCTCGGCCGAGCACGCCCACGCCCGGTTCGCCAAGGCGACAACTTCACAGCCGAGGGCTACACCCGCGAAGTCAACTACGAGCGGGACGGGCAGAACGTCGAGGGTGAGGAGTTCGTCGCCAAGAAGCTGGGCCACGACACCGCCCGCACCCGCTACGAGGTGGACCGCAGCCCGCGCCGTCCGGCGATCGAGCGGGAGGCGGCCGGGTCCGAGGCGCCGCAGCGGCCGGCGCCGGCGGCGCAGTCGGCGGCGCTGAGTCTGTGAGCGAAGGGGGCCGCGACGATGAGCGACCACGACGACCCCAACGTGGACGAGCCGGAGGTGGACAATGAGTCGGATGTCTTCGACGGCCCGCCGCGGGTGAGTGCAGCGGATGTGGCCGAGCCGCCGCATCCGGTGAACTGGAACCTGTTGACCGCGCACGAGCTGGAGACCGAATGGCTCGCGCTGAACCGGTGGGTGGACTGGCTGCGGCAAACCTACGGCCTCCCCGCGTCGGTGGTTCCGCCGTTCTGGCACCACCACCCCGAACTCATGTGGGAACTCAGCGCCTTGCATCTGCACTGGCTGTGCGCCTACGACCCCGAGCAGAACGGCAGCGCACCAGCGGGGTGGCATCGCGACTTCGCTGAGACCCGCAACCGGCTGCGCGAATGGGTTGCCGCCTGCGGCACTCGTCTGGACTGCGACCGCCCCACCCGGCAGACCACCTGGCCCGGAGAGGATGCAGCACCTCCGGTGGAGGACATCGTCAACGCCGACCGGGACGCCGAGTTCGTGGAATGGGTGCAGGCCGAGGTACGCCGCCGCCAGGAAGCCGAGGACGAGTTCTACGCCCAGCTCGACACCAGCGCCGACTTCGACGCCGATCTGGACATCGATCCGACGACCGGGGAGGTGCGGGACCGGTGAGCGCGTATGTGAAGAAAACCGGCCGGCGCCGCTACGCGGACCGCTCGTTCTCCGTGCGTGCGGTGCACCGGGACCGACCCGACCTGCACAAGCTCGCCGAAGTGCTGATCCAGCTGACCTTGCAGGAGACCGGCCGCACCCGCGCCGAACACCGCGCGACCGAACCACCCGACACCTACCGACCCACCACCGACGGCATCTTCGATACCGACGCGGCATCGGCGACTACCGGCCCGCGTCAGGCCAAGACTAGAATGAAGCCAGCAAGCCTCGCGTTACCGCGCGGGGTGTTGTGGTCCTCAACCTCGCCGATTGGCGGGGAACACGCAACGCGACCCATCGTGTCGCCACTACAGCCCTCCGGGCTGCTCTCACGATCAACACCACCGGTCCGAACCATCCGGTCCACGGGACGCGAGGGTCGATTCGCGTGAGAGAAGGACCACGATTACCACCGATGCCCACCAGGCCGGGTCTAGCCGCACCGATGCGGTGTCCAGCCTAATTGACCCGCCCGAGAGTGCCGCACTGGCGGTGTTCTATCTGCGGGTCTCGACCAAGGAGCAGGCGGAGAAGGGCGGCCGCGACGAGGGCTTCTCCATCCCCACACAACGGGAGGCCAACCGCCGCAAGGCCGAAGCGCTCGGCGCGGTGATCACCGAGGAGTTCATCGACGCTGGGGGGTCCGCACGCACCGCTGACCGGCCCGAGCTGATGCGGATGATCCGCTACGTCAAGGCCAACAAGGTCGCCTACTGCATCGTGCACAAGGTCGACCGGCTCGCGCGCAATCGCGCCGACGGCGTGACCATCCACCTCGCCCTCCAGCAAGCCAGCGTGCTGCTGGTCTCGGCGACGGAGAACATCGATGAGACGCCCTCGGGGATGCTGCTGCACGGGATCATGTCCACCATCGCGGAGTTCTACTCCCGCAACCTCGCCACCGAGGTCAGCAAGGGTATGACGCAGAAGGCCACCAATGGCGGCACTCTCGGCAAGGCGGCCATCGGCTACCTCAACGTCCGCGAACGTGACCAGAACGGTCGTGAGGTCCGCACCGTGCAGCTCGATCCCGAACGTGCTCCGCTGATCGAGTGGGCGTTCAAGGCCTACGCCTCGGGGAACTGGACCGTCAGCCAGCTCCACGACGAACTTACCTCCCGCGGACTCCTCAGCCTCCCTACACCGAAACGCCCGTCCAAGCCGCTCGCGGTGTCCTCGGTGCACCGGCTGCTGACCAACCCGTACTACAAGGGCGATGTCACCTACCGCGGCGTCAGCTATAAGGGCGCCCACGCACCGCTCGTGCCGGCCGAGGTCTGGTACCCGGTGCAGGCGGTGCTCACCGCGCACAAGCCTGCCGCCGAGGCTACGCAGGTCCACGACCACTACCTCAAAGGCACTATCCACCGCGGGCTGTGCGGGTCGAGGTTGATCGTGTCCAACGCGAAGAACCGGCACGGCAACGTCTACTGCTACTTCGTCTGCTCCGGCCGGCACTCCAAGCGCACCGACTGTGCCCGCGGGGCGGTCCTGATCGCCGACGTGGAGAAGCTGATCGAGGACTACTACCAGCGCATCCAGATCACCACTGCCCAGCGCGAAGCTCTCGCCGGGATGCTGCACCACGAGTTCGACCAGCTCATGGTCGCCGAGACCGACGAACTCGCCCGGCTCACCACTCGCCGTGACCGGCTCCAACACGAACAAGAACGACTGCTGCAAGCCCACTACGCCGACGCGATCCCGCTGTCCCTGCTCAAACGCGAACAAGACCGCATCCTCGCCGAACTGGACAGCATCAACCGCCGCATCGATGCCCACCACGGCGAGTACGCCGACGCCCGCGCCCACCTGGACGACGCGCTCAACCTGCTGGAGAACTGCGCCGACATCTACGCTCGGTGCGACGAAGCCAACCGGCGCCTGTGCAACCAAGCCTTCTTCACCAAGGTCAACATCGAGGAGGACGACGAACTCCGCGTCGAGAACAACCGGCCCTTCGAGATGCTGCTCGACCCCGAGGTCAACGCCAACGCCCTCAACTGGGCTCAGAACGCCGACAAGGCCCGAACCCAGCCCAATGATTCTTCGAGCAAGGGTTCGAGCCTTGTGCGCGGGGTGGGCCCTCCGGGGCTCGAACCCGGAACCAATGGATTAAAAGTCCACTGCTCTGCCAATTGAGCTAAAGGCCCTCGCTCGCGTGGCGAGCGGAGGTCAGCCTACCTACCGCACAGCGGACCCGAAAACCGGCGGAGCGAACCGGCGATTCGGACGGCCGAGCGAGTGTTGGCAGGATGGTCGCTGATGACCACCACCTCGCCGTCGAAGGCACCCGACCTCACCGCGCGTATCCCTGAGAGTCCCGACTCCGATGCGCTCTACGAGGCGTTCGCCGGGTGGGCCACGGACGGTGGGTTGTCGCTCTACCCGCACCAGGAAGAGTCGATCATCGAGATCCTCTCCGGGGCGAACGTGATCCTGGCGACGCCGACCGGCTCGGGAAAGTCGATGGTCGCGACGGCGGCGAGTTTCGTCGCGATGGCCGACGACCGCGTGAGCTTCTACACGGCTCCGATCAAGGCGCTGGTGTCGGAGAAGTTCTTCGCCCTCTGCGAGATTTTCGGCGCCGACAACGTCGGCATGCTCACCGGCGACGCGTCGGTCAACGCCGACGCCCCGATCATCTGCTGCACCGCCGAGATCCTCGCGAATATCGCTCTGCGCGAAGGCAGTTCGGCGGACGTCGGCATGGTGATCATGGACGAGTTCCACTTCTACTCCGATCCGGATCGCGGTTGGGCGTGGCAGGTACCCCTGCTGGAACTCCCGCAGGCCCAGTTCGTGCTGATGTCGGCGACTCTCGGCGATGTCAGCTTCTTCGCGCAGGACCTCACCCGCCGCACGGGTAGACCGACTGCAGTCGTCGCGAACGCCGAGCGCCCGGTGCCGTTGTCGTTCGAGTGGGCGATGACCCCACTGCACGAGACGCTCGAGGAACTGCTCACCACGCACCAGGCGCCGGTGTACGTCGTCCACTTCACCCAGGCCGCCGCGCTGGAACGAGCGCAATCACTGCTCTCGCTCAAGATCCTCACCGCCGACGAGCGGGCGCAGATCGGTGAGTTCATCGGTGGGTTCCGGTTCTCGGCCGGCTTCGGCAAGCAACTGAACAAGCTGATCCGACACGGCATCGGGGTGCACCACGCCGGCATGCTGCCCAAGTACCGCCGGTTGGTCGAGACCCTCGCCCAGCGTGGACTGCTCAAGGTCATCTGCGGCACCGACACCCTGGGCGTCGGAATCAACGTCCCCATCCGGACGGTGGTCTTCACGGGGCTCACCAAGTTCGACGGCACCAAGCAGCGGCTGCTCAAGTCGCGCGAGTTCCATCAGATCGCCGGTCGCGCGGGTCGGGCCGGGTTCGACTCCAGCGGAACCGTCGTCGTCCAGGCGCCCGACCATCAGATCGAGAACGCCCGCGCGCTGGCCAAGGCGGGTGACGACCCGAAGAAGCAGCGCAAGGTGCAGCGCAAGAAGCCGCCCGAGGGCTTCATCAACTACACCGAGGAGACCTTCGACAAACTGGTCGGTTCAGCCCCGGAGGCGCTGCAGTCCCGCATGCGGGTCACACACTCTATGATCCTGAATGTCGTTGCGCGCGAGGGGGATCCGTACGCAGCGATCAGCCGTCTGCTACGCGAGAACCACGAGGACGAGCGTCGTCAGCGGCGACTGTCGAAAAGGGCCATCGCCCTCTACCGGGAGCTTCTCGCAGCCGGAGTCGTGCGCCGACTGGACGCACCGCTGGACGACGGTCGTCAGGTCGAACTCACCGCGGACCTGCACGAGAGCTTCGCCCTCAACCAACCACTGTCACCGTTCGCACTCGCGGTGCTGGATGTGTTCGACCCGGAGTCACCCACCTACGCACTCGACGTCGTGTCTGTCGTGGAGGCGATTCTCGAGGACCCCTTCCCGGTCCTGCGGGCCCAGCAGTACCGGGCACGCGGCGAGGCCGTCGCCCAGATGAAGGCCGACGGAATCGAGTACGAGGAACGGATGGAACTGCTGGAGGAGGTCACCTGGCCCAAGCCGCTGGAGGAACTGCTCACGGCCGCCTTCGAGACCTACCGCAGCAACCAGCCGTGGGTGCCGCAGGAGGCGCTCTCGCCGAAGTCCGTCGTCCGGGAGATGTACGAGAACGCCTGGAGCTTCGGCGAATTGGTACGCCAATACGAGTTGTCCCGCTCCGAGGGGGTCGTGCTGCGCTATCTCACCGATGTCTACCGCACGATGCGTCAACTGCTGCCGGACACCCGCAAGAACGAGGAGATCGACGACATCGTCGAGTGGTTGGGGGAGTCGATCCGCCAGACGGACTCCAGCCTCATCGACGAGTGGGAAGCGCTCACCAACCCGACGCAACTGCTCACCGCGGAGGTGATCCCGCCGACGCCGCGCGGTGTCACCCGCAACGAACGGGCCTTCCGGGTGCAGATCCGCAATGCGATGTTCCGGCGCGTCCAACTCGCGTCGATCCGCCGCGTCGATCGGTTGGCCGCGCTTGACCGTGCGGCGAGCGAGTCGACCGACCCGCCCACGCAGATCGTGATGGATGAGGCCGCGTGGTCGCAGGACCTTTCGCACTACTTCGACGATCACGACGAGATGGTGCTTACCCCTGACGCACGGGGTCCACAGTTGTTGCGCATCGAGCAGCAGGCCGACCTGTGGCGGGTCCGTCAGGTCGTGCTCGACCCCGAGGGTGACCTGGACTGGGGCATCGATGCCGAGGTGCCGTTGGCAGCGTCCGATGAGGCGGGGGAGCCGGTCATCGTCGTGCTCGGTCTCAACCGCATGGACGCGTAACCTGGAGCAATGTCCGACGAGCAGCGTCGCCCCCGGCGTCCCCAACCGATGTCCCCGGAACAGATCGAGTCGCACGTCGGCAGCTTCGACCCGGCGCGGGCCAGCGAGATCGCGCACGAATCCGCCGCGATTCTGGTGCGCACCGGCCGCGCGGACGATGACCCGGCCCTGACGGCGCGACTGGTGAACCTGGTCGGCGAACTCGGGCTGTCGACGGTTGCCGACCTGTGGTCGAGGCAGCCGGCGGTGAGTCTTCCCGGTGCCCTGTGGCGCCTGTACGCCTTGCGTGAGTGGATCGTCCGGGACGCTGCGGGGGCGTCCGCCGACTTCGCCGAGGGCAGGTTGCGCGCCGACGTGCCCGCGGCCATCGCCGGCTCGGCCGAGCCCCCGTCACCGGATGCCATGCTGGCTCTCGGTGACGCGATTCTGACCGGCGTCTATCGCGGCGAACTCGACACCGCGCTCGAGCGTGCCGCTGCGTTTTGCGAGGTCGTCGCGACGGGTCGAGCACACCGCGCGGACTTCAGCGACGGCTACGACGACGAGGCGGCACGCACCCAGACAGTGTCCGCCTCCGCCATGCGAGGTACTGCGTCGGACCTGCGGCGAGCAGCGGCCGCCTGGCGGTCAGGCACATTGCATTGAGCTCAGTGCATCACGGCGTTATGAGGACGATCACAGTTCCTCTTGGACGGTTGTCCTACTTCGGGGGTGGGGGATACCGTTCCGGCCGTGGGTAAGAACAAATGGACCTCGGTCAAGCTGCGCCTCAAGCCGCCGATCGGGGGTCACAAGAAGCTGACCGTCGAGGTCAAGGAGAAGCACCTGACCGAGGACGTCGGCAGCTTCACCTTCGGGCTCTGCAAGAGCTGCGACTGGCGCGGCCCCGGGCGTCGATCCCGTGAGAAGGCCCGCGACGACGTCTCCCATCACCACGACAAGTGCGCCGGCAAGGGCAAGACCGTCATGGCCGAAGGTCAGCTCAAGAAGTAGCTCGTCACGATCACCCGGTCAGGGGAACAAACCCCGGTCGGGGCGGGTTAGGCTCTTACGTGTTCGGGCGGCGGCAGCCCCGGGTCCCAAAATCAGCCGCTACGAGCGGCCACGCGCCGTGAGGCGCTCCCCGCCCGGATACGACCAAGGCCCCGCACCACTTTTCGTGGTGCGGGGCCTTGTCGCGTCGGCGAATCCCCCTGATCGCCGCCGGCGGGCTCCGGCCCGAATCAGCCGATCAGCCGAAGCGGCCGGAGATGTAGTCCTCGGTCGCCTTGACCTTCGGGTTGTTGAAGATGGTCGTGGTGTCGTCCATCTCCACGAGCCGGCCGGGTTTGCCGGTGGCCGCGAGGTTGAAGAAGGCGGTCTTGTCCGAGACGCGCGCCGCCTGCTGCATGTTGTGGGTCACGATCACGATCGTGTAGTCCTCCTTCAACTCGTGAACCAGGTCCTCGATCGCGAGCGTGGAGATCGGGTCGAGCGCCGAACACGGCTCGTCCATCAGCAGCACCTGCGGCTGCACCGCGATCGCGCGGGCGATGCACAGACGCTGCTGCTGGCCACCGGACAGCCCCGCACCCGGCTTGTCGAGGCGGTCTTTGACCTCTTCCCAGAGGTTCGCACCGCGCAGCGCACGTTCGGTCCGCTCGGTGAGTTCCTCCTTGTTCTTCATGCCGTTGAGGCGAAGGCCCGCGGTGACGTTGTCACCGATCGACATGGTGGGGAAGGGGTTCGGACGTTGGAACACCATGCCGACCGTGCGGCGCACACCGACCGGGTCGACGCCGTTGGCGTAGAGATCCTGGTCATCCAGCAGCACCTTGCCCTCGACGCGTCCACCGGGGATGACCTCGTGCATCCGGTTCAGCGTCCGCAGGAAGGTGGACTTGCCGCAGCCGGACGGACCGATGAACGCGGTCACCGAGCGGGGCTCGACCGTCATCGTGACGTCCTCGACCGCCTTGAAGTCGCCGTAGTAGACGTTCAGGTCCTGGACGTCGATGCGCTTACCCATGTACGTGATTCCTTCTTGTGACGAAAACGGCGGTCAGCTCTTCACCTTGCTCATCCGGCTGACGAGCCGGCCGAGCAGGTTGAGCACGAGGATGAGCAGGATCAGGGTGAGCGAAGCCGCCCACACGCGCTCCTGGGTGGGCACGAGACCCATGTTGTCGCGACCGTCGTTGATCATCGTCGGCAGCGTGCCCATCAGGCCGTCGAACAGGTTGGTCGAGATCGAGCGGAAGTAGGGCGCCAGGATGATCAACGGTGCGGTCTCGCCCATGACCCGGGCGAGGCCCAGCAGGATGCCGGTGACGATGCCGGAGAACGCCGTCGGCAGCACGATCTTCACGATCGTCTTCCACTTCGGCACACCCAGGGCGTACGAGGCTTCACGCAGTTCGTTCGGGACGAGTTTGAGCATCTCCTCGGTGGAGCGGACGATCGTCGGCACCATGAGGATCGTGAGTGCGAGACAGACGGCGAACGGGATTCGGTTGAATCCGAAGGTGGTCACCCAGAGCGCGTAGATGAACAGCGCCGCGACCACCGAGGGGATGCCGGTGAGGATGTCGACCATGAAGCTGACCGCGCGGGCGAGCTTGCCGCGTCCGTACTCGACCAGGTAGACCGCGGTGAAGACACCGATCGGGACCGAGATGAGCGCGGTGACGAAGCCCTGCAGCAAGGTGCCCTGGATCGCGTGGACCGCACCGCCACCCTCGCGACGGTTGGTGATGCCCTGCTGGGAGTGGGTCCACCACTGCGATTCCAGCAGCAGGGAGCCACCCTTGACGATGACGGTGGCGAGGATCCAGACCAGCGGGATCATCGCGATGACGAAGGCCAGCCACATGACCGCCTGTGCGACCTTGTCCTTGGCCGCGCGTCCGGCGGACTTCGAGCCGAGATCGACGTGCTGGTTCGTGGCGGTGGCAGTGTCGACGGTGCTCATTCGGTGAAGGCCTTCCGGCGCTCGATGACGATACGGGCAATCGCGTTGACCACGAAGGTGAGGATGAACAGCACCAGACCCGCTGCGATGTAGGCGCCGGTCTTGCTGGGGCTGTCGAACTCACCGGCGTTGTTGGCGATCTTGGAGGCGAAGGTCTCGCCGCCGGCAAGCAACGAAAGGTTCCATTCCGAACCGCCGGCCAGGGCAGACACGATCAGCATGACCGCGAGGGTCTCGCCGAGGGCTCGGCCGAGTGCGAGCATCGCCGCCGAGATCACGCCCGGCTTGCCGAAGGGCAGCACGGCTGTACGGATCATCTCCCACTTGGTGGCACCGAGGGCGAGCGCGGCTTCCTTGTGGGCTGCCGGGGTCTGGGCGAACACCTCGCGGGACAGGGCGGTGACGATCGGCAGGATCATGATCGCGAGGACGATGGAGACGAACGCGATCGACGACCCGCGCGCATTGCTCGCATCTGCGAACAACGGGATCCAGCCGAAGTAAGTGTTGAGGAAGTCACCGACCGGCTTGAAGTACTGGCCGACGATGTTGGCGCCCCACAGGCCGTAGACGATCGACGGCACAGCTGCGAGCAGGTCGACCAGGGACGCGGCCGGCTTGGCCAGCCACTTGGGCGCGTACTGCGTCAGGAAGAGCGCGATGGCGACGCCCAGGGGCACCGCGATCAGCATGGCCACCACCGAGGAACTCACGGTCACCCAGAGCAGACGGGCGATGCCGAAGCGCATCTCGTCAGGGTTGGAGACGTCCCAGGCCTGTGAGGTGAGGAAGTTGTCCTTGTTCTTCAGCAGCGCCGGAATCGCCTGGGCGATCAGGAAGACGCCGATCAGGGTGACGATCAGGATGATGATCAGTCCGGCGGCGGTGGCGGCTCCGCCGAAGAGCTTGTCACCCAGACGTCCGGTGTTGGCGCGATCGCCCTCGAGTGGCGTGCGGCCGTCCGGGTCGGGACTGCTGTCCGCGGCCGAGACTCCGGTGATGGAGGTCATGCGTGCTACCTAACTCGCAGATGAAGAGAAAGTGCAAACGTCGGCGGCGGGCCGGCGATCGCCGACCCACCACCGACGGTGAATCACTTGATGGCGCCGATGGCGTTCTTGACCTTGCCGGCGATCTCGCCCGGCAGCGGTGCGTAGCCGATCTCCTCGATGGCCTTCTGCGCGTCGTCCGAGGCGAAGTGGTTCAGGAACGCCTTGACGCTCGCTCCGACCTTGGCGTCCGGGTACTTCGAGCAGACGATCTCGTAGGTGACCAGCAGGATCGGGTAGGCGCCGGCCTCCTTGGTCGCGTAGTCGAGCTTCAGTTTCAGGTCGTGGCCCTTGCCGTCGACCTTCGCGGCGGCGACGGCCTTACCGGCCGATTCGCCGGTCAGTTCGACAGCACCGGAACCGTTGTCGACCTGTGCGTACGACAGCTTGTTGTCCTTGGCTGCGCCCCACTCGACGTAGCCGATGGCTCCCTCGGTGCTCTTGACGGCGGATGCCACACCGGCGGTCTTGGCCTTGCCCTCACCCTTGCCGGACCACTTCTTGGCCGGCTCTGCGGTCCACTTGTCCTTCGCCGAGGCGGCGAGGTACTTGGTGAAGTTCTCGGTGGTGCCCGACTCGTCGGAGCGGAACATCGGCTTGATGTCGCTGTCCGGCAGCTTCGCGTCCTTGTTGAGGTCGGCGATCGCCTTGTCGTTCCACTTGGCGATCTTGCCGTTGAAGATGTCGGCCATCACGGCCGGGGTGAGGACGAGCTTGTCGACACCCGGGAGGTTGTAGGTGATGGCGATCGGGCCGGTGACCATCGGCAGGTTCCACGCCGGGGAGGCGCACGCCTTGTCGGCCTCGGCCTGCTCGATCTTGCCGTCCTTCTCCTTGGTCTTCAGCGCCGAGTCGGAGCCGGCGAAGTTGACCTGCTTGGCGATGAACTGCTTGATACCTGCACCCGAGCCGGTGCCGTTGTAGGTGACGCCGGCGTCGGCGCACTTCTCTCCGTAGGAAGCGATGACGTCCTGGATCGCGTTGTCCTGGGCGGTCGAACCCTCGGCGGTGATCTTGGTGGTGCCGCACTCGTCCTTGCCGCCCTCTGCACCGCCGGCGGCCGAGGAAGAGCTCGTGGAGCCGTTGTCCTTGGAGCTGTCGCTCGATCCGGGGGTGTTGCTGTCGCTGCCGCAAGCGGTGAGGGCAAAGGCGGCAACGAGTGCCACGCTGGCTGCGCGGCCGGAACGCGTGATCTTCACGGGGGAACCTCTCAGGTGTGACTACCAGATACGCCGGCAGATGCACCGACGATGCGAAGGTAGGCAGGGCACGTGACCGAATGACCCCCAGTCGGTGAACACACGGTGAACTGGCCACATCGAAATCCCACCGCCACCTGCGGTTCTGTTATTGACGCGGCCCTCGTGTGGCCCGAATCACAGCGTGGACCCGGACGGTTGACCAAGAAACGCCGGCGAGGTCAAGGTCGGTGGCGTTCGACGGCGACCACGCGCGCCGTGTCACCCGCCCCGGCAACGTGACAGACCAGTGCCTCGCCCTTGTCCATCCCGTTCTCGGCGAGGCCGCGCAAGGTCGTGCCGGCCAGTCCACCCGGAGTGCAGTAGCTGGCGATCTGCAGCAGCATCGAAGGCAGTACCGGACGGTGTGTGCAGAAGGCAACCGGGTCGGTCCTGGCGAACGCGCGGGCGACATGTTTGACCACCTTGCGCGGGTCGTCGGCGAAGCCCTCCTCCGACAGTCCGTCCTTGAAGATCGGCTCGATATCGGCATGCTCCACATAGGGCGCGACCGTGGCCGAGCAACGAACCGATGCCGAACTCAGGATGCGGGTGGGGGCGTAGGCGTCCAGCAACGGGACGAGTGTGCGGGAGCGTTCGACTCCGTCCGGGGTGAGCGGACGCTCGGAGTCCTCGCCGTCCCAGTCGACCCGGGGCACGGCGACCGCGTGCCGGACGACGACGAACGGCCAGGTGGCCAACCCGAACCGGCGCTCGGCTTCGACGATCGCTTGGAGCTGAATGGAATCGCGGGTATAGCTCAACCGTGCCAAGGCCTTGTCGACCGGCAACCATGCGACATCATCGATCTCGTTCTCAAGGGCGCCGTCGCCCGCGATCGCCTCGCCGGCCCAGTACTGGACGTGCTTGAGTTCGCCCGAGCGCAAGGGGTAGCTCGCGTCCGGCAGTGGGATGCCGACGCGGGCACGCAGCCCGGTCTCCTCCTGCACCTCGCGCACTGCCGCCTCGATCCATGACTCGCCGGGATCCAGCTTGCCCTTGGGCCACGACCAGTCGTCGTACTTGGCGCGGTGGACCAGCAGCACCTGCAACGCGCCGCGGTGCCGGCGCCACAGGACCACACCGCTCGCGCCGATCGTCGCCAACGGGGCCTGTCCGTTCGTCTGGCTCAACGGCGCTGTGCCTTCGTGCGGCGACGGGCGTAGGTGGCGATGAGATCGGCCTGGACGTCGATCAGCGGGTCGCCGGACGCGTCCTTGTGGTGGCGCTCCCAGTGTCCGTCGGCCTGCAGGTGCCACGACGCGGACGTGTCTGCCATGCCGAGGGCGAGCAGTTCGCCTAGGGCCCGGACGTGCTTGGGGTCGATGACCTGCACCAGCGCCTCGACACGACGGTCGAGGTTGCGGTGCATCATGTCGGCGCTGCCGATGTAGACGGTCTCGTCGCCGCCGTCGACGGCGAACCGGAACACTCGGGAGTGCTCGAGGAAGCGACCCAGGACGGATCGCACCCGGATGTTCTCCGACATCCCGGGCACGCCCGGGCGCAGCGCACAGATGCCGCGCACCCAGACGTCGACATGAGCGCCCGCCTGCGAGGCGCGGTAGAGCGCATCGATGATCTTCTCGTCGACCATCGAGTTGACCTTGATCTGCACGGTCGCCGAGCCGCCGGCGCGGGCTGCTTCGGCGACTTCCTCGATCCTCGCGATCAGGCCGGATCGGACCGAGCGCGGGGCGACCAAGAGCCGTCTGAACCGGGCGCGCGGGGCCATTCCGGAGAGTTGATTGAACAGGCGAGTGAGGTCCTCGCCGACCACGGGATCGCTGGTCAGCAGGCCGAGGTCCTCGTACAGCCGCGCGGTCTTCGGGTTGTAGTTGCCGGTGCCGACGTGGCAGTAACGACGAATCGTGTCGCCCTCCTGACGCACGACCAGACACAATTTCGCGTGCGTCTTCAGCCCGACCAGGCCGTACACGACGTGGACGCCCGCCCGCTCCAGCTTGCGGGCCCAGGAGATGTTGTTCTCCTCGTCGAACCTGGCCTTGATCTCGACGACCGCGAGCACCTGTTTGCCGGCTTCGGCTGCCTCGATGAGCGCCTGGATGATCGGGCTGTCACCGCTGGTGCGGTAGAGCGTCTGCTTGATGGCGAGCACCTGCGGGTCGGCCGCCGCCTGCTCGATGAACGCCTGGACGCTGGTGGAGAACGAGTCGTACGGGTGGTGGAGCAGAATGTCGCCGCCGCGCATCTCGCCCAGGATGTCGGCCTGCGTCGAGCGCTCGACCGGGGACAGCGCCGGGTGCGCCTTTGCCACGAAGGCCGGCCAGCGCAGTTCGGTGCGGGACAGGTCGGCGACCTGTGACAGGCCGCGCAGGTCGAGCGGCTCCGACAGTCGGTAGACCTCCTTGCGGTGCACGCCGAGTTCGCGGACCAGCATCTCCAGGACGTGATCGTCCATGTCGTCGGCGACCTCGAGTCGCACCGGCGGGCCGAACCGGCGCCGGGTGAGCTCCTTCTCCAGCGCGGTGAGGAGGTTCTCGGCGTCGTCCTCCTCGACCTCGAGGTCCTCGTTGCGGGTGACGCGGAAGGTGAAGTGTTCGGCGACCTGCATGCCGGGAAACAGCTCGCCGAGGTTCTTGGCGATGACGTCCTCGATCGACACGAAGCGGTCCTCGTACAACTCGTCGCTGGTCTCGTCGGCCGGCAGGTGGATCAGCCGGGGGAGCACCGAGGGCACCTTCACCCGGGCGAAGTGCTCGCGTCCGGTCTTCGGATTCACCAGCAGCACAGCGAGGTTCAGCGACAGGCCGGAGATATAGGGGAACGGGTGCGCCGGGTCGACCGCCAGCGGAGTGAGCACCGGGTAGATGCGTTCCTGGAAGTAGGTGTCGACGTGCGCGAGTTCGGGCTCGGTCAGCTGGTCCGGCCGCAGGATGCTGATGCCTTCGTCCAGCAGCGCCGTTCGGATCACCTCGTGGAAGGCGAAAGCATGCTGGTCCATCAATTCGTGGGCGGCCTGCGAGATCGCGTCGAGCACCTCGCGCGGCTCCAACCCGGAGGCCGAACGCACCGCGATACCAGCGGCGATCCGTCGCTTCAGCCCGGCGACGCGCACCATGAAGAACTCGTCGAGGTTGCTGGCGAAGATCGTCAGGAACCGGACCCGCTCCAGCAGTGGCACCTCGGGGTCGTTGGCGAGCTCGAGCACGCGCTCGTTGAACTGCAGCCAGGAGACCTCACGGTCCAGGAAGCGGTCGTCGGGCAACTCACCGGTGGCGTCGTCGGCGCCGGTCTCGGCCGAGCGGATGAACCGTCCGTTCGAGCCACGGGCACGTTGCGCACGCTCGGCCATGCGGGCGAGCGCGACGTCGCTGGCGGCCGGTGCGTGCGCATCTGTCTCGGCAGTCGCCGCCGGCGTGCTCTGCGCGTCCTGCTCGGCGTCGTGCTCCGTCTTCTGCTCCACCGCGTCCATGGCGCCCATGGTGTCAGGCCTGTCCGGGCCAGGCGTACATGACGTCCTGCGCAGACCGCTCGAATCCGCGACGGCGGTAGGTGGCGATCGCCGGCTCGTTGTCGCCCTCGACGTACAACTCGATCTCCCGAACTGCCTTGTCCCGCAGGTGTGCCAACCCGATCGAGGTGACGTAACCGCCGAGGCCGCGCCCCTGGAACTCGGGGTCGACGGCCACCACATACACCTCGCCGACGCCACTCGACGGCTCGGCGATCTTGGTCCAGTGGCTGGCCGCGAGCCGGCCGGTCGCGTCGTCGAAGACCAACAGCAGGCCGGACGGGTCGAACCACGGCTCCGCCATGCGCGCCTGCAGGTCGGGCAAGGTCATCCGTCCCTGCTCGGGGTGGTGCGCGAACGCGCGTGCGTTGACCGCGAGCCAGTCCTCCTCATCACCGGGCCGGAAGGAGCGGGTCGAAAAACCTTCGGGCACAACAGGATCCGTGATGCTGTCGTCGACCGGACGGGACATCACCCACAGGTCGCGGACGACCTGCATCCCTCGGTGTTTCGCGGTCTCCTGCGCGGCCGGAACATCACCGTGCGCCCACACCCGAATCTGCGGATTCTGGTTACGGACGAACTCCAGGAAACGACTCGCGTGGCCGTGGCGGCGGGCGCGAGGATGGACCACGATCTCGGCCCAGGCGGTGCCGTCATCCTCCAGCCGCAGGTGGGAGTAGGCGTCCAGGCCGCCCGCTCCCTGTACGTAGCCGTGCAGCTCCTGATCGGACGCAGGGGCGTCAAGGGCGAGGAAGGTGGCCTCCGACAGCGGGGCGACACCGTCGACGGCTTCGGCAGCGGCGGCAAGGGTCACGACGTCGGAAAGTGCTGGACGGTCCATGCTCCGATTCCACCACGTCCGGGTCAGAGCGGTCAGGTGTCGGCGTGCTCGCTCTGATCGATCTCGGAGGCCTTCTCGTCACTGCCGCGCGCCTCGCGCGGCCCGGCGAATCGATACCCGACGTTACGGACCGTCCCGATGAACGACTCGTTCTCCGGTCCGAGCTTGGCGCGCAGGCGACGCACGTGCACGTCGACTGTGCGGGTGCCCCCGAAGTAGTCGTATCCCCACACCTCCTGCAGCAACTGCGCGCGGGTGAACACGCGTCCCGGGTGGGCCGCCAACTGCTTCAGCAGCTCGAACTCCTTGTAAGTGAGATCGAGCATGGTGCGTCCGACGCGCACGGAGTACGCCTGTTCGTCGATGACCAGGTCGCCGACCACGATCTTGGTGAGGTTCTCGTCCTCCTGCTCGGGTCGGCTCGACAGTGCCAGACGCAGACGTGCCTCAACTTCGGCCGGACCTGCACTGTCGAGCAGCACGTCGTCGAGTTGCCAGTCGGCGTTGACAGCGGCCAGCCCGCCTTCGGTGAAGATACCGAGGACGGGATCGGTCGAGCCGGCTCCGCGCAGAAACCTGGCCATCGTCCGGGCCCCGACCAGATCGCGGCGAGCATCGACCAGCACGGCGTCACTCGGGGGTGGGTCGACCAGTACGTCGGTCACCGCGGGCAGGATCCGGACCCGGTGACCCAGCAGGGCCAAAGCCGGCAGCACCTCGACGCTCGCCCCGCGGGCGTCGGTGAGCAGCAGCAGGTTGGCCATGACAGACCAGAGTAGGTTCGACAGCGGCTGCGCGTCAGTAATCTGCGTCACTTCCGGCGCACTTTCGTCGGTGTGCCGGTGCGACACCAGGAGTAGCCGACCTCGGGCCGTACGCTGGGGTCATGCCGACGATGCGTTATTGGGCCGGTGCCAAGGCAGCGGCCGGGGTGGAGACCGAAGCGGTCGAGGCCGCCACCGTCGCCCAGGCCCTCGAACTCGTGATCCAGCAGCGTCCGGCGCTCGCCTCCGTCGTCCCGCACTGCGCGTTGCTCGTCGACGGTCGCCGGGTGGAGGCCTCCCATGAGGTCGGGCCGTCCGACGTCATCGAGGTGTTGCCGCCCTTCGCCGGCGGATGACACGCAGCCCATGAGTGAGTCAGCGGCCACCCGGGCTGCCATGATGTCCGCCGTGCGACACAGCGACCAGGAAGACGTCGAGGAACGCCCGAGCCCGGGCGCCCTGACCGTCGTCTCCGGACTCGCTGCCGGCGCGGCCGTCGCACTCGGCACCTACGGCGGTGCGCTCCCGTTGGCCCTCGCGCTGATCGCCTGCGGCGTTGCCGTCGCGTGGGGCTGGCCGATCCTGCTGGATCTGCCTCGCCCACCGGGCAGTTCGGCTGTCCTGCTCGCCGGACTGGTCGGGATCGGCGTCGTCGAACTGCTCGCGCCCCGTTCGCACGGCCTTCGTTGGCTGACGACGGCGCTCGCGATCGGTCTGATGGTGGCGTTCCTGCACGAACTCCTTCGCAGTGATGGTCGGCGTTCACTGACTCTCTCGATCGCAGGCGCGGTGTTCGGGCTTGCCGTGCTCGCCGTCGGCGCGTTCCACCTGAGCACCCTGGTCGAGTTCGACGCGAAGTTCGTCACCTACGCGGCCTGTCTCGGCGTGGCCGTCGGTGTGGTCGTCGATTTCTTCCTCGGCGGCCGGACGCTGGGTGAATGGTCGCTGCCGATCAGTCTCCTGCTGGCCGTGGCGGCCGGAGCCGCACTCGGCGTGCTCAGCGAAACCCCTTGGAACGCACCGATGCTCAGTGCGCTCGCCGCCTGTGGCATTGCACACGCCTTGCGTCGCGTGGTGGGCTCACTGCCACGCGCGTCCGAGGCGCCGGCCGCGGTCGCCCTCGGCGCAGGGAGCGTCCTGGTGGTCGGGATCGTGCCGTTCGCCGTGGTCTGGGCCCTGACCCGGTGAGCGGGCACCGGTCGGCGAAGGGTCAGTGGTTGGCGACCCGCTTGAGTTCGGCGGACACGTGGCTCTGCAACGGTTCACCCATCGCTGCCATGTCCATGGCCCACATCAGATTCGAGTTGACGTAGCCGTACATCCGGGCGCCCGCGGAGTACTCCTTGGCGCTCGGGCTGCGCAGCACACCGTCGGTGCGAAGTTCTATCTTCGCAGGGGACGTGCGGCCGTAGTACAGCTCGACGACGCCGAACGGGTGGGTGAGCACCAGCTCGACCTCGTTGTCAGGCAGCGGACGCCAGAATCCGAGCTCGGTCGCCAACGGACGCACTTTGTTGCCCTCCTGATCCAGCAGCCAGGTACGGCTGTGCCACTCCAGGAAAGGGCGGCCGTCGTGGAAGCAGTGGATCTCCTGGCCGAAGTTCGCGGACTCGATGGTCGGGTAGCCGACCACGCCGGCGCCCTCCCAGCGTCCGATCAGCCAGGCCAGGGGAGCCAGGTCGCGCGGCATGTCGGGGTCGATCTCGATCGGCATGAAGGTGCCTTCCTCGGTCGTGGGGTCTGAAGAGTGTTGCTGCAGTTACTGCAGCGCGTTGGTGGAGGCGCTGTAGTTGCTGAAGTCGTCGTTGGCGACGGCCGCCCCGAGGCGCTTGATCTTCGCCTCATCGGCGATCACGATCGACCCGGCCCTCGGGTCACTTCCCAGGCCGGTGAACGGCGCGGTGTAGAAGGTGACGCCGCTCATCCGTAGGTTGCGCAGACTGAGGCCGATGCTCTGCACCTGCATGTCCTCGTCGACCCGAAGGTTCTTGTCGGCGGTGAGGTCGTCGACCATCTTGTTGAGCTTGACCGGGTTCAGCAGGGTGCCGGCCTTCAGCGTCTTGGCCATCACGGCCTTGATCCAGGCCTGCTGGTTGCGTCCGCGGTCGATGTCGCCTTCTCGCAACTGGTAGCGCTGGCGCACGAAGCTGAGAGCCTGCTCGCCGTCCATGTGATGCCGGCCGACTGTCCAGGTCTGCCTGCCGTCGTTGTACTGCTGCGGCACGTAGACGTCGACACCACCGACGGTGTTCGTCAGTTTGCCGAATCCCTCGAAGCCGATCTGAGCGGCGTGGTCGATCTTGACGCCGAGCAGGTTCTGCAGGGTCAGGATGAGCAGCTTCTCGCCACCGTACGCGTACGCCGCGTTGATCTTGTTCTTGCCGTGCCCGGGGATGGACACGTAAAGGTCACGCGGGAAGTGGATGACCTGGACGCTCTTGCGGTCGTCGCTGATGTGCACCAGTTGGATGACATCGGACCGGCTGGAGTCGTTGAGGTCCTTACTGCGAGAGTCGGAACCCATCAGCAGGATGTTGAGGGCCTCGCCCGCCTCGGATTTGCGCGTCGGCTGGCCGGCATCGTCCGGGATCATGTCCGACCGCTGGATGTTGTTGTCGAGTTTCCAGTTCAGGTACGCGGCGAACCCACCCACGGCCAGCGCGCTGATCACGAACATCGTCAGCAGGGTCAGACAACCGACCTTCAGGCAGCCGGCCCTCTTCTTCGGCTCCTCGACGTCGTCCGGCTCGTCGTGAGCAGCGAGGTCCGCTTCGTCGGACGGGCCTTCACCGGTGCCTGCGGCCACCGCACGGTGGTGTCCCCGAGAGTCACGGGGCGTCAACCGGTCGTCGCGGTCGGCGTCGCCGGACGGGCGGTCGCTCGCGGGTCCGGTGGGCTCGTTCGGGTCAGTCATGGTCGCCAGTCTAGGCAGGCGCACGCGGACGTACGCTGATCACGTGAACGCTGCGAAGCTCGACGATTACCGCTCCCCGCTCCTGGATCGCCCGAAGGCGGTCGAGGCCGACGGGCTCGACGCCGGCGTGGCGGCGCACTACGGCGACCCGATGCGTGAACAGCGACTGTTGGAGGCGAGGCAGGCCCTGGTCGACCTGAGCAACCGGGGCGTGGTCACCGTGAGCGGGCCGGACCGTCGCAGTTGGTTGCACTCGATCACCACGCAGAAGCTGGACGACCTGCAGCCGGGAGTGAGTACCGAGTCGCTGGTGCTCAGTCCACACGGTCATGTCGAGCACGACCTGCACCTGATCGACGACGGGGAGACCATCTGGATCACCGTGGAGCCGGGCACCGCCGAGGCGCTGGTGACCTGGTTGCGGTCGATGCAGTTCATGCTCCGCGTCGAGGTGGCCGACCGCAGCGCCGATTTCGCGGTGCTCGGCGACCCGTCGACAGAGGCGGTCGAGATGCTTGCCTGGGTGGACCCGTGGCCCGACCTCGGCCCGGACACGGCTGCCTACTGCGACGTCGAGCCGCACCCGGCGTTCGGTCGCGCGTGGCGTGAACTGATCGTTCCGCGCGATGAACTGGGGTCCGTCGTGGGTGAACGTTCGCTCGCGGGCACCTGGGCGGCAGAGGCGTTGCGGGTGAGCCAGTGGCGTCCGCGGCACCTGGTCGACACCGACCACCGCACGATTCCGCACGAGTTGGATTGGCTACGCACTTCACTGCATCTGCACAAGGGGTGCTACCGCGGCCAGGAGACCGTCGCGCGGGTGCACAACCTCGGCAAGCCACCGCGCCGCCTCGTCTTCCTGCATCTCGACGGTTCGGGCCACGTATTGCCCGACCCGGGCGCCGAGTTGTTCGCGCCCGCGAACGAACGGGCCGTCGGACGACTGACCTCGGTGGCCCGTCATCACGTGGAAGGGCCGATCGCGCTGGCCGTCGTCAAGCGCAATGTGCCGGTGGAGGCCGTGCTGCGCGCGGGCGATGTGACTGCGGCGCAGACGCCGATCGTGCGGGCCTGACGACACAGTCCACCGGTGTGACTCGTCTCACGCTTGCTCTGGCTTGCAAAGTGCTAACTGCAGCAAGCATAATGAAGACATGACTCCGAACCCCGTCAGCGATCTCGGCGGTTACCTCAAGGACCAGCGCCAGCAGGCGCAGTTGTCCTTGCGGCAGCTGGCCGAACGCTCGGGAATCTCCAACCCCTACCTCAGCCAGATCGAGCGGGGACTGAAGAAGCCGAGCGCGGAGATACTCCAGGCGCTGGCCAAGGGTTTGCGGATCTCGGCCGAGCAGTTGTACGTGCAGGCCGGATTCTTGGACGAAGCAGGCGAGACCGAGACGCTGATCGACACCCGTGTGGCGATCAAGTCCGACCCGCTCCTTTCGGACAAGCAGCGCAAGGTTCTCCTCGATCTTTACGCATCGTTCACCGAGGACTGATCCGCCGGCCGCATCGGCAGCACATACTCCAGATAACCGAACCGGAAGGAGTGGCCATGGCCACCAAGTTCGACCTCAAGAAGTCCATCACCGGAGCCACCCCGCTGTACGCCGCCGTCGGCGCTGCGGACACGGTCTACACCACCGTCCGTGACCGTGCGCTGACCGTCGGTGCCGAGCTCAAGCCGTCCGCCGTGCAGGTTCGCTTCACCAAGCAGATCGCCGATGTCCGCGAACAGGTCGAGGCGCTGCCCGCGACCGCGACCAAGGTCATCGACGACGCCAGCATCGAGGCCGGCGACCAGTACGTCACCCTCGCCAAGCGCGGCGAGAAGGTCGTGAAGTCGCTGCGCAAGCAGGTCGACGGGATTGAGACCACCGCGCGCAAGCAGGCCAAGGACGTTCGCAGCACCGCTCGCAAGACCGCCAAGGACGCGCAGACCAACGCCGTCTCGACCCTCGCGGCCGGCCGCAAGGACGCCGCCAAGGTCGTCGCCGACGTCGCCGGCAAGGTCGAGGACGAGGCTCGCGCCGAGGTCCGCAGCAACGCCGCCAAGGAGGGCGCTGCCACCAAGCGTCCGGCGCGCAAGACCGTCGCCAAGAAGGCCACTGCTCGCAAGACCACGGCCCGCAAGGCTCCGGCCAAGAAGGCTGCTTCGGCGAACAGCAACGCCTGAAGACAACCGACCCTGCTCGACTGAGCAGAAACGACGAAGCCCCCACCTCGCCCCGGTGGGGGCTTCGTCGTTAGCCTCGCCTGCGTGACTCAACGATCGCAGCAAGCACTCTCCGAAGCCCCCATCGTCGCGGTCGTCGAACGCAGTGGATTCGTGGAGTCGGTGCACCGCGGCATCGTCGTGGCCGTCGACGCGCAGGGCTCGGTGCTGTTCGAACGAGGTGACGCGAGCGCGCCGCACTTTCCCCGCTCGTCGAACAAGCCGATCCAGGCGCTCGCGATGGTGCGGTCCGGACTCGACCTGCCCGCCGACCTGCTGGCGCTGGCGAGCGCCAGTCATTCGGGTGAGGATTTCCACCTCGACGGCGTGCGCCGCATCCTTGCCGGCGCCGGCCTTTCCGAGGACGACCTGCAGAACACCCCCGATCTGCCGTACGACGAGCAGGCCAGGCGCGAATGGCTCGCGGCCGGCCACGAACCGACGTCCATCGCCCAGAACTGTTCGGGCAAACACGCTGCGATGCTCGCCACGTGTGTGGTGAACGACTGGGACACCGCCACGTATCGGGACCCGTCCCATCCGTTGCAGGTCGCGATGGCGGACGCGCTCGCCGACCTGTGCGGCGAGTCCGTCGCCGCGACCGGGATCGACGGTTGCGGGGCTCCGGTGATGGCGGTTTCGCCGCTCGGTCTCGCGCGTGCGTTCGGCCGCCTTGCGGCCGCCACGGACGGCCCGGAACGTGTTGTCGCACAAGCGATCCGCGAGTTCCCCGAGTTTCTCGGTGGCACCCGACGCGATGTCACCGATCTGATCCGCAGCGTCCCGGGGCTGGTGGCCAAGGACGGTGCCGAGGCGGTCTACGCGATCGGGCTCCCGGACGGTCGTGGCGTGGTCGTCAAGATCGCGGACGGCGGCCAGCGGGCCCGTCCGGTGGTCGCCGCAGCGGCACTGCGCGAGTTGGGGGTGGAAGCAGAGGTGCTCGAACGTCTTGCGAGCGCGCCGATCCTCGGCCACGGGCAGCCGGTCGGTGCGGTGCGGGCGGTCTGATGCGGGCAGTGCTGCAGCGGGTCACCCACGCGGAAGTGACTGTCGAAGGGGAGACGGTCGGTGCCATCGATCGTCCCGGTCTGGTGGCGCTGGTCGGTGTCACCCACGAGGACGGTGCCGAACAGGTCGCCGCGATGGCTCGCAAGATCGGCGAGCTGCGCATCCTCGCCGACGAGCAGTCCGTGCTGGACGCCGGTGCGCCAGTGCTGGTGGTCTCGCAGTTCACCGTGTACGGCAGCACCCGCAAGGGTCGACGTCCCTCTTGGAGCGCAGCCGCCCCCGGCCCGGTCGCCGAACCCCTCATCGAGGATCTCGTCGCTGCGCTGGTTGCCGCCGGGGTCGAGGTCGCCACCGGACGTTTTGGCGCGATGATGCAGGTGTCGCTGGTCAACGACGGGCCGTTCACCGTCGTCGTCGACGTCTGAGCGGCGGACATCGGCGACGTTCGACGTTTAGGCTGGTGACGTGCTCGAACCTCTTTTTCGCATCCAGTCCACCGTCGCGCTGCTGCTCGGCCTCGCCCTGATGGCCACCACGGCCTTCGCGTTCGTCGATGCGCTGCGTCGCCGCGAGGATGCGTTCCGAGCCGCCGACAAGATGACCAAGCAACGCTGGTTGTTGATCACGGGCCTGGCTGCGGTGTTCGCGCTGCTGGTGATCCAGTCACCGCTCAACCTCTTCGGCATCATCGCGATCGTGGCTGCCGGGGTGTACCTCGCCGACGTCCGTCCGGCGTTGCGACAGGTCGAGTCCCGCCGCGGTGGCGGTTCCCGCGGACGATGGTGAGCACCCGCACCTGCATCCTGTCGACGTCCGAAGGCGGCATCGAGTACCTGCTGGTCGGACGTGACGAACCAGTCACCGTCTTCGCCCACGGGCTCGCAGGTTCGATATCGACCACGCGCCCTTTCGGCTCCGGCGTGCCCGGACGCCAGGCGTACTTCCACTTCCGCGGCCACGGTGCCTCGTCCTCGCCGGAATCGGCGTGGACCTACACCGCGCTGGCCGACGAACTCGACGCTGTGGCCACGCACGTCGACGCCACCCGGGCGTTGGGCGTCAGCATGGGAGCCGGCGCGATCGCTCACCTTCTCGAGCGGGTGCCCGACCGCTTCGAACGCATTGTGCTGGCGCTGCCTGCCGTGCTTGACACACCCCGCACCGACGTCGCCCTCGAGCGATTGCTGGAGATGGGCCGGTTCGCCGACGAGCACGACGTCGACGGTGTCTTCGAGTTGTTGCTGCTGGAACAGCCGGGGGAGCACCGGGACGATCCCGTCGTGCGTAACTGGTGTATGGACCAGGCACACACGATCGTCCGGACAGACGTGTCCCGTGCGTTGCGGACGATCCCACACGCGACCGCGGTGCACGACCGTCGATCACTGCAGGCGGTGCAGGCGCAGGTGCTCGTGCTCGGCCAGGAGGACGATCCCGCGCACCCGCTGTGGGTCTCGCGTGAGATCGCCGACCTGATCCCGAACGCCCGGCTCGAGGTGCTCCCAGCAGGCGGGATCCTGTGGAGTCATCGGGCTCGCGTACGAGAGCTCGTGCGAGACTTCCTCGCATGATCGTCCGGCTCGAACCACGCATCCGGGATTACGCGTGGGGGTCGCGCACGGCGCTGGCCGAACTGGCCGGACGGCCCTCGCCGACCGAGTCCCCCGAGGCCGAGATGTGGATGGGTGCACACGAGGCGTCGCCCTGCGTCGTCGGTCACCACGACGACCGCACAACGTTGGACAAGCTCATCGCTGCCGACCCGATCGGCATGCTCGGTGAGACGACCGTGACTCAGTTCCAGCGTCGACTGCCGTTCCTGCTCAAGCTGCTCGCACCGGAGCAGGCGTTGTCGATCCAGGCGCATCCCAGCCGTGAGGAAGCGCTGACCGCGCCCACCGGCACCTATGTCGACAACTGGCCGAAGCCGGAGGCCTGGCTCACGGTCACCGAGTTCGAGATGTTCGCCGGGACGCTCGCCTTCGACGAGATCCGTTCCGCGGCAGGGGAACTGCAGTGTCAACGGTTCGGGGAACTGATCGAGGCCGCGGCCGGCTCGGGCGTCAAGCAGTTGCTCCGGTCGATCCTGCAGGCCGAGGAGTCGGTTCAGCGCGAGCTCACCGAAGAGGTCGTCCGGGCATGTGGTGACCGACGAGACCACCCGCACTACGAGGCCATCCACCGCATTGCCGCCCAGTTCCCCGGCGACGTCGGCGCGGCGGTGCTGCTGACCATGAGGCACCACGTCGTGCCCGCGAACAGTTACGTGTTCCTGCCAGCAGGAGTGCTGCACGCCGCAGTGCACGGGGTGACGGTCGAGATCCTCGCCAATTCCGACAACGTCGTCCGAGCCGGCCTGACTCCCAAACGCATCGACATCACCGAACTGCTCCGTATCGTCGACGTCCACCGCCCCGTTGTGGTGGAGGAACCGCCGTCGGGTGTTCGAGTGCACAGCTTCCCGGTCGATGTGCCGTATTTCCAACTGCACCAAGTGAACCCGGGTACACAACCTGAAGAAGCACCAGGACGTAACAAGCCGCGCATCGTGCTCTGCATCGGAGGAAAGATCACGCTCGACGACGGTGTCGAGCAGATCGAGTTGGGTCCGGCACAGTCGTGTTTCGTTCCGGCATCCGTCGACCACCTGCACTGCTCGGGCGACGGCACCGCGTACGTGGCGACCACCGGACTCGTGGGCTGATCACCTCCGATTCGGGGCGACCGCAGACCATTCCACGCTGAGTTCGCCGAGCCTGTGGCGACTGCGCCCGTGCAGGACGGGCCAGCCGTCTGCACGGATGGTGTCGACCGCCGCCAGGAAGCGTTGCCGGGCACCGAACGAACCGTGCGGCGCAGCCGTCGCCCACGCACGGTCGAAGGTCCGCACAAACTCGTGGATCGGTTCACCCGGCACGTTGCGGTGGATCAGTGCCTTGGGCAGACGTTCGGCGATCACCGACGGTGTGTCCAGCCCCCCGAGCCGCCAGGAGAAGGTCAAGCTCAGCGGTAAGCGACGGTCGAGCGTCACCCAGGTGGCCAGTCGCCCGATCTCGTCGCAGGTCCCGTCGACGAAGATCCCGGTCGGTGAAAGACGTTGTTGCACAAGGCTCCACGAAGACTCCACCTCGGACTCGTCGTACTGGCGCAGCACGTTGAACGCGCGGACCACGTCGACCTTCCCGTCCACCGGCAGCTCGAATCCGCCGATGCGAAAGCTGAGCGTGTCGTCCTGCAGGTGCTGCGCCGCGCGCACCCTGGCGGGGTCGATCTCGACTCCGACGACCCGGACATCCGGGCGTACGGCGCGGAGCCGGTCGCGTAGTTCCACGGCGGTGACCGGTGATGCGCCGTACCCGAGATCCACCACCAGGGGCGCGCCGAGCGGGGCCGTCAGGCGATGTCGCTGGGTGGCCACCAGCCACCGGTCGCACCGGCGCAGGCGATTGGGGTTCGTGGTGCCGCGCGTGATCGCGCCCACCGGACGTGCAGAGGCCACCCGCTCAGCCTAGATACGAGCCACTCAGGCGGTGGTCGACCGGGTGCGAGCCCCGTGGGGCGAGCGCCGCGATCGAGACCACGACCGGACGACTTGCCCGGGTGAGAGACTGAGCCGCATGACCGAGTCCAGCGGATGCCCGGTGCAGCGGGTGGCGATGATCAGCGTCCACACCTCGCCGCTCGACCAGCCCGGTACGGGCGACGCGGGCGGGCTCAACGTGTACGTGGTGGAGACCGCGAAGCGGCTGGGTGCGCGGGGCGTCGAGGTCGAGATCTTCACCCGTCGGACGTCCGCGAGCCTGGCGGAGGTCGTCACCCTCGCACCCAACGTGATCGTGCGACACATCGACGCCGGGCCGTACGAGGGTCTCGACAAGGAGGACCTGCCCGGACAACTGTGCGCGTTCGCGGCGGGAGTGATGCGATTCGTCGCCATCAGCCCGGAGGGGCATTACGACCTGGTCCACTCCCACTACTGGCTGTCCGGTCAGGTCGGCTGGCTGGCCGCCGACCGGTGGAACGTGCCGTTGGTCCACACCATGCACACGATGAGCCGCGTCAAGAATCGTGCTCTCGCAGCAGGCGATCGGCCCGAACCCAAGGGTCGCGAGATCGGCGAGGAGCAGGTCGTCAAGGTGGCCGGTTGGTTGATCGCCAACACCGATACCGAAGCCCGCGAACTCGTGGAGTTGTACGACGCCGATCCCGAACGGGTCCGCGTCGTGCCCCCGGGCGTCGACCTCGACGTCCTGCGGCCGGCCGACAAGTCGGTGTGCCGCCGCGAACTGGGGCTGCCCGAGGACGCCGATGTGCTGCTGTTCGTCGGACGCATCCAGCCGCTCAAGGCCCCGGACGTGCTGGTCAAGGCCGTCGCGAGGATGATCGAACGCGAACCTGAGCGCCGCGGCCGGACAGTGGTCGCGATCCTCGGCGGTCCGAGTGGCAGCGGGCGGGAGCGTCCCCGTGCGCTGCAGGCGATGGCGCGCGAACTCGGCGTCGCCGACGTCGTGCAGTTCGTGCCTCCGCAGAGCCGCACCGAACTTGCCCGCTGGTTCGCGGCCGCCGACCTGACCGTCGTGCCCTCCCACTCCGAATCCTTTGGCCTGGTCGCGATCGAGTCCATGGCGTGCGGCACACCGGTGGTCGCTGCGAACGTCGGTGGGCTCCCGACGGCAGTGGGCGACGGGGGAGTGCTGGTCGACTCGCACGATCCCGACGAGTGGGCGTCGGTCCTCGCCGACCTGCTGGACGACGACGAGAGGCGGAAAACAATGAGCGACAACGCGATTGCGCGGGCCCGCGAGTTCTCCTGGGATGCGACGACCGACAAGCTGTTCGACGTCTACCGGCACGCCTGTGAGGCGCCGCCGCGTCCGTATGACACGCACCTCGACTTCGCGACGGTGCCGACTGCGGTAGTGCCGTGAGCCTGCGCGACGACGTCGTGGCGGTCCTGGAAGGGGTGCTGGCCGACAACGAACTGGACTGGGAGGCCGGGGTCAACGACGGCGAGTACGTCGTCACCCTCCCGGGGGAGAAGAAGCTGAAGACGGTCACGTCCCTCACGGTCGGTGAGAACGATCTGATCACAGCCGCATTCGTCATCCGGCAGCCTGATGAGAACCACCTCGACTTCTACAAGTTCCTGTTGCGCCGCAACCTCAAGCTGCCAGGTCTCGCGTACTCGATCGATGCCTCCGGCGACGTGTACGTCGGCGGACGCGTCCCGCTCGCCGCCGTCGACGAGACCTACCTCGACAAGCTGCTCGGTGCCGTCCTGCGTGCAGCGGACGAGCCCTTCAACGACCTGTTGGTGCTCGGCTTCCTGACCTCGATGAAGAAGGAATGGGAGTGGCGAATTTCGCGCGGTGAATCCACCCGCAACCTCGAGGCGTTCAAGCACCTGCTGGCCTGACCACCGCACCTATGTCGGTGGTTAGGCTGGAGTCATGACCTACACACTCGTGCTGCTGCGGCACGGCGAATCCGACTGGAACGCCAAGAACCTCTTCACCGGCTGGGTCGACGTCGACCTCACCGAGAAGGGCCGCTCCGAGGCCGCGAACGGCGGCAAGCTGTTGAAGGAAGCAGACGTCCTGCCCGACGTCGTGCATACCTCGCTGCTGCGCCGCGCGATCACGACCGCCCACCTCGCCCTCGACGTCGCCGACCGTCACTGGATCCCGGTGCACCGGTCGTGGCGCCTGAACGAGCGTCACTACGGCGCCCTCCAGGGCAAGGACAAGAAGGCCACGCTGGAGGAGTTCGGCGAGGAGCAGTTCATGACCTGGCGCCGGTCGTTCGACACCCCGCCGCCGCCCATCGAGCCCGGCGTCGAGTTCTCCCAGGACGGTGACCCGCGGTACGCCGATCTCGGCGATGACGCGCCGCGCACCGAGTGCCTGAAGGACGTCATCGAGCGCTTCCTGCCGTACTGGGAGGGCTCGATCATTCCCGACCTGAAGGACGGCAAGACCGTTCTGGTCGCCGCTCATGGCAACAGCCTGCGCGCGATGGTGAAGCACCTCGACGGGATCTCCGACGACGACATCGTCGGCCTCAACATCCCGACCGGAATGCCGCTGGTCTACGAACTCGACGAGCATTTCAAGCCCACCGTCAAGGGCGGAAAGTACCTCGACCCCGGGGCCGCGAAGGCAGCTGCCGAGGCGGTCGCCAACCAAGGCCGCTGAACCGTAAGTCCGCAGAACGCCTGCGTCAATTCGCCGGTTCTGCGGACTTTCGGCGTGTGTCAGCTGCCCTCGTACTTGTAGCCCAGGCCGCGGACGGTGACGATCACCTTCGGGTTGCCCGGGTCTTCCTCGATCTTCGCGCGCAGCCGCTTGACGTGCACGTCGAGCGTCTTGGTGTCACCGACGTAGTCGCTGCCCCAGACGCGGTCGATCAGCTGACCGCGGGTGAGCACGCGTCCGGCGTTGCGCAGCAGCAGCTCGAGCAGCTCGAACTCCTTGAGCGGTAACGAAACCGGCTCGCCCTGAACACTGACCGTGTGGCGTTCGACGTCCATGCGCACCGGTCCGCTGTGCAGGGTGGCGGGCATGAGCTCCCCGGTGTCCTGGCCACGGCGCAGCACCGCCTTGATGCGGGCGAGAAGTTCGCGGGAGGAATACGGCTTGGTGACGTAGTCGTCCGCGCCGATCTCGAGCCCGACGATCTTGTCGACCTCGCTGTCCTTGGCAGTCAGCATGATGATCGGCACGTTCGCCTTCTGCCGGATCACCCGGCACACCTCGGTGCCGGACATGCCGGGCAGCATCAGGTCGAGCAGGACGAGGTCGGCGCCGTTGCGATCGAAGTCGAGCAGCGCGTCGGGTCCGGTCTCCGCTACCGACACCTCGTAGCCCTCCTTGGACAACAGGTAGGACAACGGGTCGGACAGCGACTCCTCGTCCTCGACCAGCAGGATGCGCGTCATGAGGTGACCTTTCGGGCTTCGTCGACCGGTCGGCCGATCGTTGTTTCGGAGGGTTCGGGATGTGCGGCCGGCAACCGGATGGTGAAGGTCGAGCCGTGGCCCTCCTCGGACCACGCGGTGACCTCACCGCCGTGGTTGGCGCAGATGTGTTTGACGATGGCAAGGCCGAGCCCCGTGCCGCCGGTGCGTCGCGACCGGGCGGCGTCGACGCGGTAGAAGCGTTCGAAGACGCGCTCGATCTCGCCGGCCGGGATGCCGCTGCCTTGATCCTTCACTGCAACGGTGACCAGATCGGGCGAGCCCTTCACAGCGACGTCCACCCGCGTGCCGCTGCCGGAGTAGTTGACTGCGTTCTCGATCAGGTTGCGCACGGCGGTGGTGATCAGGTCGGGGTCGCCGAACACCTCGGCGCGGTTGCCCTCGTCGTGCGCCTGGATGCCGATATTGCGTTCGTCGGCCATCAGCCGCATATGCTCGATGGCCTCCGCGACGCACTCGCGCACGTCGACGCGCTGCGGATCGTCGAGGGTCTCTGCGACCTGCAACCTGGAGAACTCGACGATCTCCATGACCAACCGGTTGATGCGGTCGGCCTCGGTGCGCATCCGCTTGGTGAACCGGTGTACCGCCTCCGGATCGTCGCGAGCATCGTCGATCGCCTCTGACAACAGACTGAGTCCGGCGACGGGAGTCTTCAGTTCGTGACTGACGTTGACCACGAAGTCACGCCGGGTCTCCTCGACGCGTCGCAGCTGCGAGCGGTCGTCGAGCAGGATGAGGACGTGGTCGTCGGACAGTGGCGTCACCCGCACCCCGAGCACCAGGCGTCCGGCGCCGTTGAGTCCGCGGGTCAGGTCGAGTTCGAGTTCGTGCAGGTCCTTGTCTCGCCGAGACGTGCGCACGAGGGTGCGCAGTTGTTCATGCACGATCTCGTGCCCGCGGACGAGGCCCAGCGCCGCTGCGGACGGGCTCGCCCGCACCACGCGGTCGCTGGCGTCGACGACCAGCGAGACCGAGCGCAACGCATCGAGGATCTCGGCGGCCTCCGGGGCGATCGGCTCCGGGTTGGTGTGCGTGGTGGCGATGCTCTTCGCCGCGGTCTCGGCAGTCCGACGTCTGGCGGCCGACCAGCCGATGACGAGGCCCACGCACAGGGCGCTCAGGGCGAGTAGGACCTCCAACACGCGGCCCAATGTACGGGGTCGGTGAAGCGTCGTCGGTGCTGGTCAGACGCGTACGACTGCGAGCCATCGGCCGTTAACCTGCGCGTTCGTCGCCGTTCACCGCAGCCTGCGACCCTCGGCGAGTCGCCGGTCTGGGGCACAATGGGCCACGACCGGTGAAGTCGGTCGAGGCCGGCAAAACCGCCCGACCATCTCGGCTCCTTTCGAGTTCACCCCGAAGCAAGGATTCAGCAAGCATGCGCAACGCCTTCCACGACGACCTCGATCGTGTTTCCGATCAGCTCGTTCACATGACCGAGATGGTCGGTACTGCGATGACGCGCGCCACCGACGCACTCGTGAACACCGACCTCGGCGTGGCCGAGAGCGTCATCGCTGCGGACGACGACATCGACACCGTGCGACGCCAGGTCGACGACCTGGCGGTCGACCTGCTGGCCCGTCAGCAGCCGGTGGCCACCGACCTGCGGATGGTCGTCACCGCCATGCACATGGCATCTGACATCGAGCGGATGGGCGACCTGGCCCGCCACATCGCGAAGATCGCCCGGATGCGTTACCCGAAGCAGGCCGTTCCGCAGGAAGTGCTGCCGCACATCACCTCGATGTCGGAGTGGGCGATCGACCTGGCGAAGAAGACCGGCGAGGCGATCGACAGCAAGGACGTCCACGCAGCGCAGGAGATCGAGCGCCTGGACGACCACATGGACGACCTGCACCGGCAGATCTTCGCCGCCCTGCACAGCGAGGGCTGGAACCACCCGACCGAGACCGCGGTCGACGTCACGCTGCTGTCGCGCTACTACGAGCGATTCGGCGACCACGCCGTCGCCGTCGCGGACCGCATCGTCTACCTGGTCACCGGCCGGTACGGCGACCCGAACGAGGGCCTGCAGCGCTGACATTCTCCGGCGCCTCCTGCGCCATGGACGAGCCCCTGCAGAACCTGCAGGGGCTCGTTCACGTTCGGGCGTCAGCCACGGATGACCAGCGCGTTGGCGATCGCGCCGATGCCCTCGCCGCGGCCCAGGAAGCCGAGGTGATCGGTGGTCGTCGCTGAAACCGAGACGTGCGCCCCGCCGAGCGCGGCCGAGATCGCCTGTTGCGCTTCCTCGCGGCGCGGACCCACCTTCGGCCGGTTACCGATGATCTGCACACTGACATTGCCGATGCGGAAACCTGCTCGCTCGAGGGTGCCGTGCACGTCGGCCAGCATCGCCGCGCCGGTTGCCCCCTTCATCTGCGGTCGGTCGACGCCGAACTGAGTGCCGAGGTCACCCAGACCGGCGGCCGACAGCAGGGCATCGCACACCGCGTGAGCGGCGACGTCACCGTCGGAATGTCCTTCGATTCCACGTTCGCCGGGCCAGGTGAGGCAGGCGAGGGACAGCGGTCGCTCGTCATCGGCGTAGGCGTGTACATCGACACCGATCCCGGTGCGGGGCAAGGATGCAGGATGCTGCGGCGAATCGATGAGTTGCTCCTGTGGGTCGGTTGTGATCAGACGCCGGACTGCGTCGAGGTCGGCCGGAACGGTGACCTTGAGCGCGCGGGGATCGCCGTCGACGACCACCACGTGTCCGCCGTCCGACTCCACCAGGGCCGCGTCGTCGGTCGCCTGGGCACCCCGGGAGTGCGCCCGGACGAGCGCGGACCGGCAGAAGCCCTGCGGCGTCTGAACGGCACGCAGTGACGAGCGATCCGGCGTACCGACCACCACACCGCCGGCGTCCACCTGCTTGACGGTGTCGACCACGGGTAGGCCGGGGACCACCGCGTCGGCACCGCCCAGCACGGCGTCGATCACGGCGTCGAACAACGCCGGGGGAGCAAAGGCGCGAGCGGCGTCGTGCACGAGGACGACTTCGGTCCTGTCGGAGAGCGCGGCCAGTCCGGCGGCTACCGAGTCGGTGCGTTCAGCGCCGCCGTCGACGAGCACGGCGCCCTCACACAACGGTTCGAACTCGCCCCGGTGCCCGCCCGGGACGACGACGACCACGTCGGACACCCGACCGACCTCACGTACCGAACGCAGCGCGTGGACGATCAGGGCATCACCGCCGATATCGACGAGGGCCTTGGGCATACCCGCGCCGAGGCGGGTGCCCATGCCGGCGGCGACGATGACGACGCCCACGGCAGGAGTGCCGTGGGCGTGGTCGCTGTTCGTGATGGAACTCAGGACGCGAGGACCTCGTCCAGCGTGGCCTCTGCGGTGTCCTCGTTGGTGTGCTCGGCGAGCGCGAGTTCGGAGACGAGGATCTGGCGCGCCTTGGCGAGCATCCGCTTCTCACCCGCGGACAGGCCGCGGTCCTGGTCGCGGCGCCACAGGTCACGCACGACCTCGGCCACCTTGATGACGTCGCCGGATGCCAGCTTCTCGAGGTTCGCCTTGTAGCGACGCGACCAGTTGGTCGGCTCCTCGGTGTGATCGGCACGCAACACCTCGAACACGCGGTCGAGGCCTTCCTTGCCGACGACATCGCGGACACCCACGAGATCGCAGTTCTCCGCCGGAACCTCGATCGTCAGGTCGCCTTGGGCAACCTTCAGGACGAGGTACTGCTTCTCCACGCCCTTGATCGTTCGGACCTTGATTTCTTCGATGAGAGCCGCCCCGTGGTGCGGGTAAACGACTGTCTCGCCGACCTTGAAAACCATATCTTGTGTGCCCCTTTCGCGAAGGCAAGGATAACACGGGTGGCCGGGGTCACAGAAACCGTTTGTGCAGGTCAGAGGCCACAAACGGACGTGCACAGATCGCGGCCGAGGGGTTGACAGGAGTCGCCGCACGTGCTTCGCGTGGGTCGTCATGGGCCGGTGCAGGGTGGGGCCCCCGGGGCGGCGGGCAGACCGGTACCATGCAGATGTGATGCGACGTGTGACTTCCCGGCCGGCCGTCCGCCGCGGTGCTCGAGCGATGCTGGTCGCCGGCGTTGCCAGCACTGCCCTGAGCGGCTGCTACTACTTCAGCGAACCCACCACCGACATGGACTACGTCGCCTCCGACGGCAACAACGCCGAGGTCGGCACGGTCAACCTGTCGAACGTGCTCATAGTCACCAAGAACAAGGGCGACAAGGGCTCGATGCAGGGTTTGGCCACCAACAACGGCAACACTGCCGCGCAGTTGACAGTCACTCCGGCCGGCGGACAGCCGACCAAGGTCTCCATTCCGCCGATGCAGTCCGTCCGCCTCGACGGCAAGCCCAGCGGCGACGGCAAGGCCACTGTGTCCCCGATCGACATCCCCGCCACCCCGGTTCCCCCGGGTGAGTCCACCACGGTCGTGTTCGCCACCGCCGACGGCGGCAGCAAGCAGGTCTCCGTGCCGGTCGTGCTCGATCAGCCACCGTACGGCAGCGAAGAGGTCACGCACCCGGGCAGCCGTCCGGACGACTCGGCCGAGAAGGGTGACGGCGGCGGACACTGAGTCCGCAACGACCGCACCACCCGACGACGAAAGGGCTCGACCGCGAGACGGTCGGGCCCTTCGACGTACCTGAGCTCATCTAGGCTGGCGGGGAAGAAGTTCGAGCAGGTGTCGAAACCGTGAGGAAGTGCGCAAATGCCCCAGACCGTCAAAGGTGTCATCGCCCGCAGCAAGGGCGCTCCGGTGGAAGTGGTCGACGTCATCGTGCCTGATCCCGGTCCCGGTGAAGCGGTCGTTGCGATCGAGGCCTGCGGGGTCTGCCACACCGATCTGCACTACCGCGAGGGTGGCATCAACGACGAGTTCCCGTTCCTGCTCGGCCACGAGGCCGCCGGACGGGTGGAGGCCGTCGGCGAAGGGGTCACCGAGGTGAAGCCTGGCGACTTCGTGGTGCTGAACTGGCGCGCGGTCTGCGGTCAGTGCCGCGCCTGCGCGAAGGGCAAGCCGTGGTACTGCTTCGACACCGCCAACGCCAAGCAGAAGATGACCTTGACCGACGGCACAGAGCTCTCGCCTGCGCTGGGCATCGGCGCGTTCATCGAGAAGACCCTGGTCGCGGCCGGTCAGTGCACGAAGGTCGACGAGAACGCGTCCGCCGCTGCCGCCGGTCTGCTCGGCTGCGGCGTGATGGCCGGCTTCGGCGCGGCGGTCAACACCGGCCAGGTCGGCCGTGGAGACTCCGTCGCGGTCATCGGTTGTGGCGGCGTCGGCAACGCTGCGATCGCCGGAGCGAAGGTCGCCGGAGCGACGACGATCATCGCGGTCGATGTCGACGACCGAAAGCTCGAGCAGGCCGAGGTCTTCGGGGCAACGCACACCGTCAACTCCAAGAACGAGGACGCCGTCGAGCGCATCCGCGAACTCACCGGTGGCTTCGGCGCCGATGTCGTGGTCGAAGCGGTCGGCCGACCCGAAACCTACGAGCAGGCGTTCTTCGCCCGCGATCTCGCCGGCACGGTCGTTCTGGTCGGTGTCCCGACGCCGGACGCGAAGATCGAACTGCCACTGATCGAGGTGTTCGGCCGCGGTGGCGCGCTGAAGTCGAGCTGGTACGGCGACTGCCTGCCCTCGCGCGACTTCCCGATGCTCATCGACCTGTACCGACAGGGACGCTTCGACCTCGACGCGTTCATCACCGAGCGGATCGGGTTGAACGACGTCGAGTCCGCGTTCGACAAGATGCACGGGGGCGACGTGCTGCGCTCCGTCGTCGAGATCTGAGGAGCGTCATGGCAGCCGAAATCGTTGCGGGACACGGCGACACCACGATCGAGCGGGTGATCACGTCCGGCACCTTCAGTCTCGACGGGGGCACCTGGGACGTCGACAACAATGTCTGGATCATCGGTGACGACAAGGAGTGCGTGATCGTCGACGCGGCACACGATGCCGCCCCGATCCTGGACGCCGTCGGTGGGCGGACGGTGAAGGCCGTCCTGTGTACCCACGCGCACGACGACCACATCACCGCGGTGGGCGAGGTATTCGATGCGACCAAAGCGCCGAGTTACCTGCACCCGTCCGACCGGATGCTCTGGGACCGCGTTTACTCCGTCGGGCCCGACCACGAACTGGCGGACGGCGACCGCATCGAGGTCGGCGAGGTCACCATCGAGGTGATCCACACGCCCGGCCACAGCCCCGGCGCCGTGTGTCTCCGGATCCCGACGCTGGGCGTGGTGCTCACCGGAGACACGCTGTTCGACGGGGGACCGGGAGCGACGGGGCGCTCGTTCAGCAGCTACGACACCATCACCGACTCCATCCGCACGAAGCTCTTCGCCCTTCCGGCGGAGACGATCGTGCTGACCGGCCACGGCGACTCGACCACCATCGGCGAAGAAGCCGCCCGACAGGACGAGTGGGAGCGTCCCGAGGGGGCGTGACCTGATGTGAGTGTCATGACCTTCGTGGTCGGGATGCCCCGAACCTCACGACACTCGCGAGGTCAACCGGTGACGATCGCCCATCCGTCCGTCAGGCCCGTGGCATCCGCGCGGCCCGGTCAACGCCTTCTCGGTCACCGGTCTCGCCTCGATGGCCGGCGGCCAACTCGGATGGGGCACGCAGTACCCGAGTGGTCTGCTGTACTTCACGGCGCCGATAAACTTGCCGGGTGACTCTGCAACTCTTCGACAGCGCAGCCGGTGAGCTGCGTTCCTTCGAGCCCCTTCGTGCGGGCACGGTGGGCATGTACATCTGCGGTCTCACCACTCAGGGGTCGCCGCACATCGGCCACGTGCGCTTCACGGTCGCGTTCGACATCCTGCGCCGTTGGCTGGAGATCGGTCACGGGTACGAAGTCACCCTTGTCCGCAATGTGACCGACATCGATGACAAGATCCTGAACAAGTCGGCCGAGCACGACGTGCCGTGGCAGGAGTGGTCCTACGCGCATGAGCGCGAGACCAATGATGCACTCGACCTGCTCGGCGTGCGCCGTCCGTCGTACGAGCCCCGCGCCACGGGCCACGTCACCGACATGGTCGAACTGATGCAGATCCTGATCGAGAAGGGGCACGCGTACGCCGCCGAAGACGGCAGCGGAGACGTCTACTTCGACGTACGCAGCTGGCCCGAATACGGCTCGCTGACCCGCCAGAAGGTCGATGACATGGAGGCGGCAGCCGACGCCGACCCGCGCGGCAAGCGTGACCCGCGCGACTTCGCGCTCTGGAAGGGCCACAAGGCCGGCGAACCGGAGAGCGCCACTTGGCCGACCCCCTACGGGCAGGGCCGGCCGGGCTGGCACCTGGAGTGCTCGGCGATGGCTCGCCGCTGGCTCGGCGACGAGTTCGACATCCACGGCGGCGGCATCGACCTACGCTTCCCGCACCACGAGAACGAGCAGGCACAGTCGCGCGCTGCAGGTCTGGGGTTCGCGCAGTACTGGCTGCACAACGGCTGGGTCACCCTCGGCGGGGAGAAGATGAGCAAGTCGCTCGGCAACACCCTGGCCGTGGGTGAGATCACCAAGAAGGTTCGCCCGTTGGTCCTGCGGTACTACCTCGGCGCGGTCAACTATCGGGCGACGATCGAGTACCACGACGGTTCTCTGGACGAGGCCGCTGCCGCGGTCGCACGGATCGAAGGTTTCCTCGAACGCGCGCTCGACCAGGCGCCGTCCGGCGACTTCGTGGCCGTTCCGGACGCGTTCGCGACTGCGATGGACGACGACCTCAATGTCTCCGGAGCGCTCGCGGTCGTCTTCGACGCGATCCGCGAGGGCAACACCGCGTTGGACGCGGGCGACCGGACCCGGGCCGAGGAGCTCGCGCTCGAGGTCGTCGCCATGACCGAAGTGATCGGCGTCAATCCGTATGACGCTCAATGGAATTCGTGCGGCGACGATCGCTCGAACGAAGCGCTTGACCACGTGATCGAGGTGCTGTTGGCCTCGCGCAAGCAGGCCCGTGCCGACCGTGACTTCGCCACCGCGGACCTCATCCGCGACCAGTTGTCCGCCGCCGGTGTGGCGGTCGAGGACACCGCGGACGGCGCTCGCTGGTCACTCATGTCGGCGGCCGATCGCGCCGCCCAACGAACGAAGGACTGATCGATGGCAGGCAACTCCCAGCGCCGCGGAGCGATCCGCAAGGGCAGCTCGAAGAAGGGCATGCAGGTCGGCAGTGGCGGCCAGCGCCGTCGCGGCCTCGAGGGCAAGGGCCCGACCCCGAAGGCGGCCGAGCGTCCGAACCACAAGGCGTACAAGGCGGCCCAGAAGACCGGAGGTACCTCCCGTCCCGGATCGCGTGGTGGCAACCGTCGCGGTAAGGCGTCGTCCGAGGTCATCGCCGGACGCAACTCGGTGCTGGAGGCGCTACGCGCGCACATCCCGGTCACCACGATGTACGTCGCCGGCCGGATCGACTCCGACGACCGCGTCCGCGAGGCGCTGAAACTCGCCGCCGACCGGGCGATCCCGATCCTGGAGACCCCGCGCGGCGAGCTCGATCGACTGACCGACGATGCGGTGCATCAGGGCCTGGCGCTGCAGATCCCGCCGTACGAGTACGCGCACCCGAGCGACCTGATCGACCCGGAGGCGCCGGGTATCCCGCTGGTCGTCGCACTCGACGGCATCACCGACCCGCGCAACCTCGGCGCGATCATCCGCTCGGTGGCCGCGTTCGGCGGCCATGGTGTCATCGTTCCCGAACGCCGGTCGGTGGGTATGACGGCGGCGGCGTGGAAGACGTCCGCGGGTGCGGCGGCACGCGTTCCGGTCGCTATGGCGGGCAACCTGAACCGCGCTTTGGAGGAGTCCCGCAAGGCCGGGTTCTTCGTCATCGGTCTCGACATGGACGGCGACGTCGAACTGCCGCAGCTCGAACTGTCGACCGAGCCGCTGGTGGTCGTCGTCGGGTCCGAGGGCAAGGGGTTGTCGCGACTGGTGAGCGAGAACTGCGACCAGATCGTGTCGGTGCCGATGAGTTCGTCCGTCGAGTCGCTCAACGCCGGTATTGCCGCGTCGGTGACGCTCTACCAGATCGCCACTTCTCGAGCGGCACGCTGACCGATTCGCTGTCCGGACGGTGGACCGGATGGAACCGGACGCGATTTCGTGACGTCGCCTTCCACGGACGAAAACGAGCCGCTTCGGCTTCACCGGTCGTCGTGCTCCGCCCCATAGGGTGGTGCGAAACGCCGGAACACCGGCCAAAAAAGCAACGTGCTGCGTTGCAGGGAGGGAAGACATGACCAACTACGGTCCGAACGATCCGAACCAGCCGTACGACCCGAACAACAAGGGCAGCGACGACGCTTACGGCCAGCACAGCGGCCAGTACGGTCAGCAGAACGACGGCCAGTACGGCCAGCAGGGTGGCCAGTACGGTGCCGGTGCACCGGGCTACAACCCGATGCCCGGTGATGGCGGAGCCGTCGGCACCCCGCCGCCGAACAACCTCGCGATGGCGATCATCACGACGGTCCTGTGCTGTCTTCCGCTCGGCATCGTGGCGATCATCCAGGCCACGAAGGTGAACTCGTTGTGGGCCCAGGGCGACCACGCGGGCGCCCGCGAGGCCTCGGAGAAGGCCAAGAAGTTCTCCATCTGGAGCGCGATCGCCGGAATCGTCTTCGGCATCATCTACGCAATCTTGATGTTCACCATCCTGAAAGACACCAACGCCTGATGGCGGACGTGAAGGCGCCCGGACCCGCAGCGGTGCGGGCGCCTTCCGCTGTCTGTTCGCCCGCTCCTCGGCAAGGTTGGTTCCTGCAGCACACCGATCCCATCCCCGGGTGGCGGCCGATGCACGGCCGGCTACGCAGGATGATCGCGCCTGTGACATTCGGGTTCGCGGCCGTCGGCGTCGGCGTGCTGCTGCACGCGGTCGATCCGCGTGAGCCCGGCAACTACCCGACCTGTCCCTTCCTGTGGCTGACCGGCCTGTACTGCCCAGGGTGCGGAGCGATGCGGGCGTCCGCCTCGGTGGTCGACGGCGATGTGTCGGGCGCATTCGGTTTCAACCCGCTCGTGGTGATCGCCTTGGTCGGTCTCGTGGTGATGTTCGCCCTGTGGACACGCCGCCAGTGGCAGGGCAGACCCAAACTCTCGATCACACGGCCCTGGGTGACCACCGCGCTGACGGTGATCACCGTGGTCTTCTGGGTGGCCCGGAACGTCCCGGGCTGGACCTGGTTGTCGCCGGCCTGAGCGCGGCGGCCCCATCTAGAATCAGTTGTCAACACCAGCACTTCCGGGGGGACCTCCAGCAATGAGCAGTTACGACCCGTACGACCCGAACAACACCGCCGGCCGGGACGGCGCACAGTCGTCCGATCCGTACGGGCAACAGGGCTATGACCAGCAGCAGTATGGCCAGCAGCAGGGCCAGCAGCCGCAATACGGCCAGTACGGCCAGCCGCAGCACGGGTACGACCAGCAGTACGGGCAGCAGTACGGCCAGCAGTACGGCCAGCAGTACGGCCAGCAGTACGGTCAGCCGCAGTATCCGAACCAGTACGGCAGTCCGTACGGTTATCAGTCCCCGGTCGGACCGCCGCCGGACAACTATCTGGTCTGGGCGATCCTGTCGACCGTGCTGTGCTGCCTTCCGCTCGGCATCGCATCGATCGTGTTCTCCACCCAGGTGAACTCGAAGTGGTCCATGGGTGACGCAGCCGGCGCACACGAGTCGGCCCGCAAGGCGAAGAACTTCGCGATCGCGTCCGCCGCCGTTTCATTGGTTCTCGTCGCGCTGTACGTCGTGCTCGTCGTCGCCGTCGGCGTCGGGTCGTCCTCCTCCAGCAGCTGATCGTCCTTCACCGAAAGTAGGCACTCATGTCCCATCAGGATCCTTACGCGAACAACGACCCCAACGCGGGCAAGCAGTACGACCAGCAGGGTTACGGGCAGCAGTCCGGCCAGTTCGGTGAGCAGCAGTACGGCCAGCAGTACGGCCAGCAGGACCGCCAGCAGTTCGACCAGCAATACGGCTCGGCTCCGGCCGCGCATTCCGGTGGTCCGCAGGGTGACAGCTTCTTCGTCAACCTCATGGGCGCCGAGCAGGGTCCGATGAGCTACGGGCAGTTGCAGGCGATGGCCGCGAGTGGCCAGCTCAAGCCGGAAACGCTGGTGCGTGCAGCGAGCGGCGGTCACGCCTTCCAGGCCAAGCAGGTGCCGGGGGTCTTCTCCGACAAGGAGTGGATCATGGCGCTGATCCTGTCGATCGTCATCGGCAGCCTGGGCGTCGACCGCTTCTACCTGGGCTATACCGGGCTCGGCGTGCTGAAGCTGATCACCCTCGGTGGTTGTGGCATTTGGGCACTGATCGACATCATCCTGATCGCGATGCGCAAGCTTCCCGACGCCGACGGTCGCCAGCTCAGCTGACGCCCCACCTCAGAGCTACCCAAACGAGCTACCCAAACGAGCTACCCAAACGAGCTACCCGAACCGCGGATTGAAATGTCCCGGTAGTGCAAACCGCGGCTCATCGCTCGCGGTTTGCGCTACCGAGGGGTTTCGATCCGCGGTTTGCACTACCCGGGCATCACGCTCAGACCCGGATCAGGCGCACGTCACTCCGCCCGGACGGGGAGTTCCTGGGTGTCCACGCCGACGACGGACGCCTCGTCCGGCTTGTTCGGCAGGACGTGGTCGACGTAGTCGCGCGCGGCGTTCTCGATCGAGATGTCCTGCTGGGCGCGTTCTGCCATGTACCAGCGGTGCTCGAGGATCTCGTGGAAGATCTCGGCCGGTTCGAGCTTCTTGCGCATCGCCGGCGGAACGGTGCGGGTGATGGGTTCGTAGATGCGGCTGAGCCAGTCGTGGGCGACCAGTTGCTCGTCGTCGTTCTGACGGTCCTGGCTGGCGGTGAACGCGTCCAGGTCGTTGAGCAGTCGGCGGGCCTGGTTGTCCTCGACGGCCAGGCCGGTCAGCCGCAGCAGACGGCGCGCGTGGTGGCCGGCGTCGACGATCTTCGGCTGGATCGACACATGCGTGCCGTCGAAGTCGGTGGTGATGTCGAGTTCGCCGATGTCGAAACCGAGGTCGTTGAGGTGGCGGATGTGCTCCTCGACCTTCCATCGCTGGCCCATCTCGAAGCTCTCGACCTCGGTGAGCGCGGCCCAGAGTTCGTCGTACCGCGACAGAATCAGATCCGACACCGAAAGCGGGTCGACCTGCATCGGCACGAAGCCACCGGCCTGCAGATCCATCAGCTCGCCGGCGATGTTGACCCGGGCGATGTCGAGGTCGTGGTCGCGTTGTCCCTTCGACAGTTTCTCGCGCAGCTCGCCGGTCTCGGCGTCCACCAGGTAGGCCGCGAACTCCCCGGCGTTGCGCTTGAAGAGCGTGTTCGACAATGACACGTCGCCCCACCAGAAACCGACCAGGTGCAACCGCACCAGCAGCACCGCGAGGGCGTCGATCAGGCGGTCGGCGGTGTCGGGCCGCAGTGACTGGCTCAGCATCGCTCGGTAGGGCAGCGAGAACTGCAGGTGCCGGGTCAGCAGACAGGCGTCCAGCGGGTTGCCCTCGTCGTCGGTGCGACCGGCCACCACGCCGACGGCCTCGACGCACGGCTGGTCGAGACGGCGCAGCGCGCGTAGCATCTCGTACTCGCGCCGGGCGATGTCTTCCTTGATCTCCTTGATCGCGATGATCCGGCCCTCGATCCGCACGAAGCGGACGACGTGTCGGGAGATGCCGCGGGGGAGGGCGGCCAGAATGTTCTCCGGCCACTCCTCGAGCGGGGTCGACCACGGCAGGTCGAGCAACGCCGGCCACGGCCGTCCAGCCCTGATGTCGAGTGCCACCGGCTCATCGTGGCACTGACACAGTGATCCATCAACGACCGAGCCCCGGCGGGCGTGTGCTCACCGGGGCTGCGTCGTTGTTCGATCGGATCAGTCGCCGAGGCGCTGACCGTTCTCGATGTCGAACAGGTGCACGTGTTCGGGCTTGGGCACGAAGTGCACGGTCTCACCCTTCATGGGCACGTTGCGGCCGTCGACACGGGCGACGAGCGGCTTGTCCGCAGCGGTTGGCTTGCTGCCGGCCAAGTGGCCGTAGATGTAGGCGTCCGCGCCGAGTTCCTCGACGACATCCACCTCGACCGCCAGTCCCTCTCCGCTGCCGGACAGGACGAGGTCCTCGGGGCGCACGCCGACGGTGATCTTGTTGCCGTTGGCGCCACCGACGGTGTCGCGGGCCACCGGGTGGACCGCGTTGCCGAACTTCACACCTGCGTCGGTGATGTCCATGTCGATGAGGTTCATCGAGGGGGAGCCGATGAAGCCGGCGACGAACACGTTGTTCGGGTGGTCGTACATGCGGCGCGGGGTGTCGACCTGCTGCAACAGACCGTCCTTGAGCACTGCGACACGGTCGCCCATCGTCATGGCCTCGACCTGGTCGTGGGTGACGTAGACGGTGGTGACGCCGAGGCGGCGCTGCAGGGAGGCGATCTGGGTGCGGGTCTGCACGCGCAGCTTGGCGTCGAGGTTCGACAGCGGCTCGTCCATCAGGAAGACCTGGGGGGAGCGGACGATGGCACGGCCCATGGCGACGCGCTGACGCTGACCACCGGAGAGCGCCTTCGGCTTGCGGTCCAGGTAAGGACGCAGGTCGAGGATGTCGGCGGCTTCCTCCACGCGCTTGCGGATCTCGCCCTTGTCGACCCCGGAGATCTTGAGCGCGAAGCCCATGTTGTCGGCGACCGTCATGTGCGGGTACAGCGCGTAGTTCTGGAAGACCATCGCCACGTCGCGCTCCTTGGGCGAGAGTGAGGTGACGTCGCGGTCGCCGATGAGGATGCGTCCGCTGTTGACCTCCTCCAGACCCGCCAGCATGCGCAGGGAGGTGGACTTTCCGCAGCCCGACGGGCCGACGAGAACCAGGAACTCGCCGTCCTGGATCTCCAGGCTCAGCTTGTCGACGGAGGGCTCGGTGGCACCCGGGTAGATCCGGGTGGCCTGGTCGTAGGTGACCGTTGCCATGGTGTGCTCCTTCACCGGCAGGAACGTGCCGGACGATCCGTTGTAAAGGTGTCTGTGAAAGAAACCGACAACGCCGGGGTTGGTGTTGTCCGTGTCACATCGTGACGTATGAACGGCAAGAAAGCCACTGATGTCGGCGGTTTCCGAATGGTCGATGGAGGCCATCGGCCCGTGATTTCAGGAGCGTTGCCGAACTGTGACCCGGTGGATGGAAAACATTGCTGCAAGATCTTGCAGAAAGTGACGTGGCGCTGGCATAGTGATCGGCATCACAGGGGGAGTCAACGGTGACCCCCTGAGCACAAGGAGAGTTCATGAAGCGCACCTTCGCTGTCGCCCTGACCGGCGCGGCCCTCGTTCTGACCGGTTGCGGCGGAGGCTCGGACTCGAGCAACACCTCCAGCACCAACACCTCGGCCGGCAGCCAGACGTCGTCGGGCTCCGCGACCGACTCGTCCGCAGCGCCGACCGCCGCCGAGACCCTCGGCACCAAGGACGCCAAGCGCGACGCCAACGCCGACCTGGTGATCTGGGCCGACGCGACGACCGCCCCGGTCGTCACCAAGCTAGCGAACCAGTTCGCGTCCAAGAACGGCGTCAAGGTCGCCGTCCAGATCTCCAACGACGTCCGCGGCCAGTACGGCACCGCGTTCAAGGCCGGTCAGGCCCCCGATGTCATCCTCGGTGCACATGACTGGATGGGTGAGCTCGTCGCCAACGGTTCGATCGCGACCCTGCAGGTGCCGGCGAACGTGATGTCCGGCTTCGACAAGAACGCCGCCGCCGCAGCCAAGTACAACAGCCAGACCTACGCCGTTCCCTACGGTGTCGAGAGCCTGGCCCTCGTCCGCAACACCGCGCTCGCGCCGACCGCGCCGAAGACGATGGCCGACCTGGTGAAGGCCGGCAAGGACTGCGTCAGCTCCAAGAAGTGCACCAACATCCTGTCCAACCAGATGGGCAAGGAGGGCAACGCCTACAACAGCTACCCCTTCCTGTCCGCGTTCGACGGCGGTGGCATCTTCGGCACCAAGGCCAACGGTGACTACGACGCCGCGAAGGTGATCGTCAACAGCGCCGGTTCGGTCAAGGGCGCGCAGGCCATGGCGGCACTGGGCAAGGAGGGCGCGCTGTCGACCAACATCGACTCGACCAACGCCGACACCCTGTTCGCCACCGGCAAGACCCCCTTCGAGATCACCGGTCCGTGGTCGATCCCCGCCTTCCAGAAGGCCGGCATCAAGTACGCCATCGACCCGCTGCCGACCCTCGAGGGCGGCGGTGCGATGAAGCCGTTCCTCGGTGTGCAGATGTTCTACGTGTCCTCCAAGGCCAAGAACACCGCGGTCGCCCAGGCCTTCGTCACCCAGTTCATGACCACCAAGGACGCCCAGGTCGCGATGTTCGAGACCGGCAAGCGTCCGCCGGCTCTGACCGCTGCGTACGAAGCGGTCAAGGGCAGCGACAAGGACGTCGAGGCGTGGGCCGCTGCCGGCAAGGAAGGCAAGCCGATGCCGAACATCCCGGCGATGAACGCCGTCTGGAAGCCGCTGGGTCTGGCGTTCGCGGACGTCGTCTCGGGCAAGGGTGGCACCCCGGCCGCTCGGATGGCCAAGGCTCAGACCGAGATCGAATCCGGCATCAAGTCCGGTCAGTGATCTGAACCGATGACGACGATGGCGGCGGCTGGTGCAGCTGCTGCCATCGTCGCTGTCAGCACCTGATCAGTCCTGATGTGCCCGAGAGAAAGACGACAATGACGACGTCGATGAGCGAGGAGACCGCAGCAGCGCTGCGCGCGGATCGCCCCAACCCGATCAGTTACCTCAAGTGGCCGATTCTCGCGGCCGTCCTGGGTGGCCTGTTCTACCTGGCGACCAAGCTCGCCGACAAGGGCTACGGCCTCGCGGTCGTCGCGACGGCGCTTGTGGCGCTGTTGGTGCTGGCCGTCTACGGCACACGCAAGGCGGTGCCGATGAAGTACCTCCTGCCCGGCCTGCTGCTGCTGCTCGGTCTGCAGGTGTGGCCGATCGTTTACACCGGCGCGACCGCGTTCACCAACTACGGCCAGGGCCACATCGCCTCCAAGGAGGAGGCGACCGGTCAGGTTGTCGCCTACTCGGTGGAGCAGGTGCCCGGTTCGCCCACGTATCAGCTCGCGGTCGCAGTGCCGAAGGACCAGCCGCTTGAGTCCGCACCGCTGCAGTTCCTGCTGACCGACGACAAGGGCAAGACCTTCCTCGGCACCAAGGACGGATTGAAGGACCTGCCGACCGACGGCCTCAAGCAGTCGACCGACGAGATGGACAAGGGCCGCATCCTCGAGGCCCCGGACTACCGGATCCTCAACCTCGGTGAGGCCAACAAGCGCAAGGACCTGCAGCAGTTCGCGGTGCCCACCGAGACCGGCGGCATCAAGGCCAACGGCATCAGTCAGGCGTTCGAGGGCCGACCGACGTTGGTCTGGGACAAGAAGTCCGACACCTTGAAGGACTCCAAGACCGGCACGGTTTACGTCGCCAAGGACGCGCGTTGGGTGCCGCAGAACGGCCAGGGTTCGCCGCTGGCCGTGGGTTGGAAGGAGAACGTCGGCTTCGACAACTTCAAGTCGCTGTTCACCAACGAGGCACTGCGTGGCAAGTTCCTCAGCGTCTTCGCCTGGAACATCGCCTTCCCGCTGCTGTCGGTACTGACCACCTTCGTCCTGGGCATGCTGCTCGCGCTGCTGCTCAACGACTCCCGGATCAAGGGACGCGGCATCTACCGCTCGCTGCTGATCCTCCCGTACGCCATCCCGGTGTTTGTCTCGGCGCTGGTCTGGGCCTCGATGTTCAACCAGGAGTTCGGTCTGATCAACGACCTCACCGGCCTCAACGTCGACTGGTTCGGTGACCCATGGGCCGCGCGCGCAGCGATCCTGCTGACCAACCTGTGGCTGGGTTTCCCGTACATGTTCGTCGTGTGTACCGGTGCGCTGCAGTCGATTCCGGGTGACGTGCTCGAAGCCGCGAAGATCGACGGAGCCAGCCCGATCCGCACCCTGCGCTCGGTGATCATGCCGCTGCTGCTGGTCGCCGTCGGACCGCTGCTGATCGCGTCCTTTGCGTTCAACTTCAATAACTTCGGACTGATCTATCTACTGACCGCCGGTGGCCCGTTCACCGACGGCAACTCGACGGCCGGTTCGACCGACCTGTTGATCACGATGTCCTACCGCCTCGCGATCGACGGGGCGAACCCCAACTTCGGTCTGGCGTCCGCGGTCGCCGTGATCATCTTCATCATCGTCGGTCTGCTGAGCTTCCCCGGCTTCATGAAGACCAAGGCCCTGGAAGAGGTCAACTGATGAGCGCTACTCCTGCTCCCGACCCCATGGTCGTCGCAGCCGCCACCGGTGACGACGACCCGACCAACACCCCCACCAAGCCGCGCCGCGGCTCCGGTGGTGTGTGGTGGCGGCACGCGCTCGCACTGCTGGCGCTCGCCTTCGCGATGTTCCCGATCCTGTTCGTGGTCTCGGCGGCGTTGAACCCGGCCGGATCGCTGTCGACGACCAGCCTGTTCCCGACCGGCTTCTCGTTCGACAACGTCCGGACGCTGTTCAGCGACGACGCGCGCCCGTTCCTCACCTGGTACAAGAACTCACTGTTCATCGCGCTTGTCGGCGGCGTGCTGTCGGTGTTCATCGGCGCCGCATCCGCGTACGCGTTCTCGCGGCTGCGCTTCAAGGGGCGCAGGGTCGGTCTGATGGCCCTGTTGCTGCTGCAGATGTTCCCGGCGCTGCTGGCCTTCGTGGGTCTGTACATCACCTTCAGCAAGATCGGTGAGGTGCTGCCTGCATTCGGCCTGAACACGACGCTCGGTCTGATCCTGGTCTACATGGGTGGCGCGATGGGCTCGAATGTCTGGCTGCTCAAGGGCTACTTCGACACCGTGCCGAAGGAGTTGGACGAGGCCGCGATGGTCGACGGCGCATCGCACGCGCGCATCTTCTTCACGATGACGCTGCGCCTGGTGACACCGATCCTGGTGACCGTCTTCATGCTGTCGTTCGTCGGCTTGTTCGGTGAGTTCATGCTCGCGTCGATCTTCCTGACCGAGAAGGACGCCCAGACGCTCGGCGTCGGACTGTGGGGCATGACGAAGGGCAACGAGCGCAACGCCCTGTTCGGCCAGTTCGCGGCCGGATCGGTGCTGAGCTCGATCCCGATCATGGTGCTCTACCTGGTGTTCCAGCGTCAGCTGGTCGGCGGCCTCACGCAAGGCTCGGTGAAGTAATGCCGACGCCGGACCTCCTGGCCCGGCCGCACCACGACGGTTCTGCGCTGTACGTCGACCGCGCGGCGCCCGCTCCCGGTGAGCGGGTGACCGTGCGGGTCCGCGTGCCCCACGGCCACGACATCGACCAGATGCACGTGCGCCAAGTGACCGACGGCGAACCCGAGTTCTCGGCCGCCCGAATCACCTCCCGCACCGCGACCGACACCTGGTGGAGCGCGGACGTCGTCTGTCACAACCCGGTGACCTCATACCGCTTCATCATGAGCGGTCCGACGGACGGTTACCTCTGGCTGAACGCCGCCGGCCTGTCCCGGCGTGACGTCCCGGACGTCTTCGACTTCCGCCTGACCACCTTCGGCCTGGCCCCGGATTGGGCTCGGCACGGTGTCGTCTACCAGGTGTTCCCCGACCGCTTTGCGAAGGCGGGCGATCGCCCCGCGCCCGAGTGGGCCGAGCCGGCCGACTGGAGCGACCCGGTCGACACACGGCGGGGACATATCGGTGCCCAGTGGTACGGCGGCGACCTCGCCGGCGTCGAGCTGCACCTCGATCACCTCGAGCGGCTCGGTGTCACCACGCTCTACCTGACCCCGGTCTTCCCCGCGCGTTCCAACCACCGGTACGACGCCGCGACGTTCGATGCCGTCGACCCGGTGCTCGGCGGCGACGAGGCCTTCGCGTCGCTGGTGCGTGCCGCGCATGCTCGCGGATTGCGCGTGCTGGGTGACATCACCACGAACCACACCGGCGTCACGCATGACTGGTTCATCGCGGCGTCCGCGGATCCGGCTGCCCCCCAACGAGATCACTACTTCTTCGACGAGCAGGGTGACTACGAGAAGTGGCTCGGCGTATCGAGCCTTCCCAAGCTCAACCACGCGTCGCCGACGCTGCGCGAGGAACTCTTCGACCGTCCTGAGGCACCGGTTCGCCGCTGGCTCGCAGGGGACTCGGGGCTGGACGGTTGGCGGGTCGACGTCGCGAACATGACCGGACGGTTGCGTGACCACGACGTCAACCACGAGGTTGCTGCCCACATGCGCGCGACCGTCGTCGATGCCAAGCCCGATGCGTATCTCGTCGGCGAGCACGCCCACGATCACTACCTGGACGCGTCCGGCGAGGGTTGGCACGGAGTCATGAACTACTCCGGGTTCACCCGTCCGGTATGGACCTGGTTGCGCGACAAGGACTTTGCTCCGTCGTTCCTCGGGAACCCGTTGATGGTGCCGCGGCTCGGAGGTCCCGACGTCGTCGACACCATGACCGAGTTCAACGCGATGGTGCCCTGGTCGACCCGGCGGGCGAACTTCAACCTGGTCGGGTCGCACGACACCACCAGGGTGCGGACTCTGGTCGGCGCCGACACGCGCCAGGTCGGTGTGGCGCTGACGCTGGTGATGGCGATGCCGGGCATCCCGATGATCACGTACGGCGACGAGATCGGCATGGAGGGCGCCTTCGCCGAAGACGGCCGCCGTCCGATGCCGTGGAACGAATCCGATTGGGATTCACAGATTTTCGACGATGCCCAGCAGCTGGTCGCCGCCCGGAGGGACTCGGCGGCTCTGCGCGACGGCGGTCTGCGGTGGGTGCGCGTCGAGGACGACACGATCACGTTCCTGCGTGAGGTCGCGGGGGAGTCGGTGCTGGTGCACGTCGCCCGTGACGCCGGTACGAGCCTCGAGCTGGACGAAAAAGACCTTCCCGGTATCGGTGGCGGGCGACTGCTCGCCGGGCGCGGGATCAGTGCCGACGGATCGGGGATCCGGGTGGAGACGAACGGCCCGGGCTTCGCGCTGTGGCTCTGGAAGGACGGGGGCCGTCATGGCGAAGCTCTCTGACATCGCCGCACATGCAGGCGTGAGTGAGGCGACCGTCAGTCGCGTTCTCAACGACAAGGGCAATGTGTCCGACTCGACCCGGGATGTCGTGCTCACCTCGATCGACGTTCTTGGCTACGAACGGCCGAGCAACCTGCGGCGGCACGCCGTCGGCATGGTCGGGATCATCGTCCCCGAACTCACCAACCCGGTGTTCGCGATGATCGCGCAGACCCTCCAGGGGCGCTTCTCCGCCCACGGCTACACCAGCGTCCTGTGTACGCAGGCGCCCGGCGGTGCCCAGGAGGAGGAGTACGTCCAAATGCTGCAGGAGCGCGGTGTTGCCGGGGTGGTGTTCGTCAGCGGTCGCCACGCCGACACGACGGCGGACATCTCGCACTACGCGCGACTGTGCGAGCGCGGTCTGCCGATGGTGATGGTCAACGGGCACCGGGACGAGATCGACGCGCCGTCGCTGTCGACCAACGAAGCGAGCTCGGTTCGGATGGCGCTGCATCACCTGCGCCAGCTCGGGCACACCCGGATCGGTCTGGCGACCGGCCAGTCGCGCTACCTGCCGAGTCTGCGCAAGGTGGAGGAGTTCCAGCGACAGGCGGGGAACGACGGCGGTCTGGCGATCGAACAGACCTGGTTCTCGGTGGAAGGCGGCGAGCTCGCCGGGCGGCGTCTGCTCGAACGCGGTGTCACCGCGATCATCTGCGGATCCGACATGATGGCGCTCGGAGCGATCAAAGCGGCTGAGCTGCAGGGGTTTTCGGTGCCAGCCGATGTTTCGGTGGTGGGTTACGACGGGTCCCTGCTCACCCAGCACACCTCCCCGCCACTGACCACGATCCGACAGGACATCAGCGGCCTGAGCGGTGCGATCGTGCACGCGCTCTCTGAGGAGATCGCCGGTCATCGGCACCCGCGTGGCGAGATGCTCTTCGATCCCGAGCTCGTCGCTCGCGGGTCGACGGCTCCTGCGCGACCGGTCGCGACCACGGCCTGAGACGTCCGCGTCCGCTGAGGCCGAAACCGGTGTGACGAGGGTTACATTCGGCTCATGCGTATTTCGGATGTGCTGCGAGGCAAAGGAACTGACGTCGTCACCATTCCCGGCTCGGCCTCGGTGGCCGATCTCGTAGCGCTGTTGCGCGACAAGGGCATCGGAGCGGTGGTGGTGGTCGACGAGGCCGACTCCGAGAGGATCGCCGGCATCGTCAGTGAACGCGACGTCGTGCGCCGTCTCGCCGACCGCGCCGACGGGCTGATGGAACTCCCGGTCAGTGAGGTCATGACTGCCGACGTGCACACCTGCGGTCAGGGCGACGAACTGAACGAGGTCGCGGTGAAGATGACCGATCGACGTATCCGTCATCTTCCGGTCGTCGAAGAGGGGCGCCTGACCTCGATCGTCAGCATCGGTGACGTCGTCAAGGCGCGCCTGGGTGAGTTGCAGGCCGAGCGGGACGCACTCGAGGGTTACATCAGTTCCTGACCCGGCCCGGGGAAACTCCTGTCGCCCGGTGTCCGTTGCCCCCGTGGGGCGTGCCTGTCCACCCCCATGAGACGCACGACCTACGGTGGAGCCATGACGCCTGCACGACCCGAGTCCACGACGAGCGGCCACCGCTTGCCCGGTGGCCGGCCGCGCAGACCCGCTCAGGTCGACGGTGACGAGACCACCGAGTTCACCCCGGCGTCGGACGCGGGACTGCGCGATCCCGTTGTTGCGGAAGGGGCGCCAGGGGGGCGCCGGATCGGACCGTACCGACTGCTCGGACGCCTGGGGGAGGGCGGCATGGGCGTCGTGTTCCGGGCCCTCGCCCCGAACGGCGACGAGGTCGCGATCAAGGTGCTGCGAGCCCACGTCGCCTATGACGAGAAGGCCCGCGAGCGACTGCGGCGCGAGGTCAGCTCCCTGTCGCGCGTGCGGGCACCCGGTGTCGCGGGAGTCATCGATGCGGACGCCGACGGGGACCAGCCCTATCTGGTCACCCAGTACGTTCCGGGCCCACCGCTCGATGAGGTCGTGGACGGACGCGGTCCGCTCGGTGCCGAGCAGTTGGCCCGACTGGGTCGGGGTCTCGCCGAGGCTCTGGATGCGATTCACTCCGCGGGCGTCGTGCACCGCGATCTGAAGCCCGGCAACGTGTTGATGGTCGGTGACGAACCGGTCCTCATCGATTTCGGCATCGCCCACATCGGCGACGACTCGCGACTGACGCAGACCGGGCTGGTCATGGGAACGCCCGGTTACCTGTCGCCGGAGATCATCGACGGCGCCGCCGTCGGCCCGGCCACCGACTGGTGGGGCTGGGCGGCAACGCTGGCCTACGCCGCGTCCGGCAGGGCACCGTTCGGCAAGGGTCCGATGCCGGTCATTCTCGACCGGGTCGCCCGCGGCCAGGCCGATCTGACGAACGTGGACCCGCGCATCCGGCCGCTGCTGGAAGCCGCGCTGTCGCCCGCCCCGTACCAGCGTCCGTCGGCAGGGGAGATCCTGCGCGAACTCGACGTCTTCGCCCGAGGTGGGATGACCGGTGAGATCGTCCAACGTCATTCGCGGCGCCCGGCAACGTCACCTCGTGGTCAACAGTCGGCGGCAAAACCGTTGCATCACAAGGAAGCTCCGGTTCGCACCCAGCACCCCCGCACCGAGTGGATCCAGCCGCAGCAACGCCTCGACGCGCCGCCGGTGGCGTGGGGCGCAGTGCCGACCGAGCAGCAATCCGCTCCTGCGCGCGACCCGCGGATCGGCCAGCCGGCCCGTACCTGGACACTCCTGGCGCTGATGCTCGCGACGGTGGGACTGTCGATGGTGCTGCCGATCGTCGCGTGGTTCGCGATCTTGGCGTGGGTGTTCGCCGCCCGCTGGAACGACAAGTCGATCACCTCGATGGTGCTGCGTCGGTACGCTGCCGGACCTCGCCGCAGCGACACCGCCGTCGCCATGGCGCTGTCGCCCTGGCACGCGCTCGTCTCGGCGTTCTCCACCCTGCTGGTCGCGATCATCCCGGTGTTCCTGGGCGCGGTGACTACGGTCGCCGTCGCGTTCGTCAGTGACCTGGTGGGCCTCACGACCTCGGCGTACGGGCGTCCACCGGCCATCGCAGCCGGCACATTGGTGGCGATCTGTTCGGCGTGGTGGGGCGTCGGTGGTACGGCCACCCGCCGCGGCTCGCGCAGTCTGGTGCGCACCGTCGCCCGCACCAAGGAAGTCACTCTCGCAGTCGTGATCGCGTCGGTCGCCCTTCTCATGGGGTGTGCGTTGTTCGCTTCCGCAAACCTGGACGTGCCCATGCACTGGTGGCCCTACAACGACGTCACCCAGGTGCCGGGATCGGGCATCATCCCCTCCATTCCGCCGAACTGGCCCTGACGGAAACCCGCCTGGACCATCGACTCACAAGGGGTTGGCGGGGACACCCACCCCGGGTATCCTGATCCGGCACTTCTTGACCGGCGCTTGACCTTTCGGCCGGCTCGAACAATTCCAGATCGGTCCATTTGTCCTTTGGATGCCGGGGCGCTCAACCTCATCCGGCACGGCCCGTCACCCGGGCATGAGGGCGGGGGAACCACTTACGATCCGCACCGGATCTCGGGGTGAAGTCGGCGTCGCCGACGGGGCAACCTGACCGCCCTAACCCGACAGCTCACCCCGCAGGCGTCGTCAGGAAAGGGAACCCCTTGAGCTACACCCCCAAGCACGCTGCCGCCAAGCAGCCCAGCACCACCGGTCGCCGCGCGGCCGGCGTCCTCATGCTGTCCGCCGCGACCGTCGGCACGTCGGCGTTCGTCGGCACCGGGGCGGCGCAGGCCGCTGCGACCACCACCGCCGTGAAGTCGGCACTCGGCTGGAACGTCTGGGACCGCGTCGCGCAGTGCGAGTCCGGCGGCAACTGGCGGATCAACACCGGCAACGGCTACTACGGCGGTCTGCAGTTCTCCTACACCACCTGGCGCGGCTTCGGCGGCACCGCCTACGCGTCGTACGCGCACCTGGCGACCCGCGAGCAGCAGATCAGGATCGCTCAGAACACCCTGCGCGTGCAGGGCCCTGGCGCCTGGCCGGTGTGCTCCCGCCGTGCCGGTCTGACCCGTACCAACGGAATGGTGCTCGGTGCCTCCACCCCGACGACCACCGCCACCACGACGACGACCACCACGTCGCGCACCGCGTCCCGCAAGCTGGTCGTCGACGGCGCGTTCGGTCCGAACACCACCCGCGCGGTCCAGAAATGGGTAGGCACCGTGCAGGACGGCTCGTTCGGTCCCTACACCCGCCGTGCGCTGCAGGCAAAGATCGGCGCCCACCAGGACGGTTGGATCGGTTCCAACAGCGTCCGCCTCCTACAGGTGAAGATCGGCGCCCCGCGCAACGGTGCGAGTTACCTCGACGCCACCACGGTTCGCTACCTGCAGACCTACCTGAACCGTCACGTGCTCTGATCCCGAATCACCGACGAACCCCCGGCAGACACCGTCCGCCGGGGGTTCGTGCGTCCCGCGGGGGTCTGTTCAGCTGAGCGTGTCGAGCACCTTCACGCGGCGCTTGGTCAACACGTCGTCCGGCCGGCTGAGGCGCCCTGGCAACGAGCCCAAGGTGATTCCCGACGCGATCGCGAGACCGATCATCACGGCACCGAACAGCGTGGCCGCGCCCTGCATCATGTCGGAGCGGATGTTCACCAGCTCGAAGATGCCCCGGTACACAGTCAGACCCGGAAGCAGCGGGACGATCGCCGCTGTCGCGATGGCCAGTGACGGCACCCGCAGGCGCCAGCCCATCAGCGTCGCGAGCGCTCCGATGAGCAGGGAGGCGAAGCCCGCCGACCACTGCACGGACGCGTTCGCCTCGGTGAGCAGGTAATAGGCGACCCACGCCAACGCGCCGACGGCGGTCGACAGCAGTACCGTGCGCCCGCCCGAGTACGAACCGATCGCGAAGGAGCACGTGATCGCGGCTGCACACAGGACACCGATGGCCGGGTTCGTCGAGAAGGTCAGCGTCGAACTGATCGCGATGTCGATACCGATCTGTTGCGCGAGGGCGAGTACGGACAGCACGCCCGCCACGATGCCGCCACTGAGGATCAGCACCTCGAACGTCTTGGCGGCCGCCGTGAGGTAGTAGCCGTCGATGGTGTCCTGGGCCGCGCCGACGGCAGACAGGCCAGCGAGCAGCACGACGACTCCTGACGCGACGACCACGGACGGGCGCAGGTTGCTGAACATCTCCACTTGCAGGTTGTTCGCCATGAAATACAGGACGACCGCGACCATCGTCGGAATGGCGGCGCCGACGGCCTGGCAGAAGAACGCGGCAACACCTCGGCGTCCGAGGAACCGCACCGTCCGGTCGACGACAGCCGTGGTGAGCGCCGACAGCACGACCAGCAGCAGGTCGCCGCTGAGCAGGGCGGCAATCGCGGCACCGAGCATGGCCGAAGCGAGCGTGACGATGAACCGCGAATACGGATGTTCGGTCGAAGTGATCTCATCGAGCCGATCGTGCGCGTCAGTGATCTCCAGCGTTCCGTCCTCGGCGTCGCGCACGAGGCGTTGCAGACGTTCCAGCCGGGTGAAGTCCTGTTGCAGTACCGGCACGATCCGCATCACGGTGATCGGATCGCGCAGCACACCGCGGTGATGAGACACGATCAGCGAGGTGTAGGTGATGTCGACATGCAGTGAGCGGACGTCGTAGGCACGGGTCAGGCGAAGTACCGCGTTCGTGGTGTCGGCGGCGCTGGACCCCGTCGACAGCAGAGCTTCGCCGACGCGCAGTCCGAGATCGATGACGAGTCGGGTGTGACTGTCGGTGGGTCCGCTCTCCTGGCCGCGCAGGCCGATCGGGACAGTCGGCTGCCCGCCGGCTATCGCCCGTCGCGCCCGTCGTCCGAGGTCCTTTGGATCGACCGCCGTCGGCAGACGGCGGCGAGGATCGGGTACTTCACGGCGGGGTCGTTCGGTCACGATTCCCACTGTGCCAGTTGACCGGTCAACTCATTGCAGGTGGCTCGCCGAGGCGCCGGCGATGCGTTCCGAGCCTACGGTGGAGGCATGCTTTCCCAAGAGATCTCCGTACACAGTGGCAGTGCCGAAGTGGTGCTTGACCTGACCGGCGAATGCGAGTCATTCGTCGCCGAGACCGGCGGGGACGGACTGCTGCACGTCTTCGTCCCACACGCCACCGCGGGCATCGCGATCCTCGAGACCGGAGCCGGTTCGGACGATGATCTACTCGCCGCGTTGCGTGACCTGCTCCCGGCAGACGACCGGTGGATGCACCGGCACGGCAGTCGCGGTCACGGTCGCTCACACGTGATGCCCGCGCTCATCCCGCCCTACGCCACGGTGCCCGTGATCGACGGACGACTGATGCTCGGCACCTGGCAGAGCATCTGCCTGGTCGATCTGAACGTCGACAACCCCGACCGCAAGGTGCGGCTGTCGTTGGTGTGACGTTCAGGGCTTGCGCCAGTGGGCCTCCACATGTGTCGGCGCTACGCGGGTGGGACGCGGAAAACGAGGGTCCGACAACGGGTACGATCGTCTCTGGTCTGCCGCATGCAGACGTGCCGGTGTAGCTCAGTTGGTAGAGCGCCTCACTTGTAATGAGGATGTCGCGGGTTCGACTCCTGTCTCCGGCTCCGAATCCGAATCTCGGCTCTCACAAGGTGACCACGCCGAGGATGGCGGGCAGGGCGCCGAGCAGCAATGGCGGCCCGAAGGCGATGTAGGTCTTGCGCGTTGCTCGACGAGTGACGAGCAATGCGAGCGCCCAGAGCCCGCCGGCGAGGAAACCGAAGAACAGCCACGTGGCCACGGCGGTGACGCCGAGCCATCCGAGGGTGAAGCTCAGCAGAAGGGCGAGTTTCACGTCGCCGAGTCCCAGCCCGGACGGTGCGGCGAGCGCGAGCACCAGGAACCCGAGTGCCACGGCCACTCCGCACGCTCCGGCACGCAGCACTCGCGACCAGTCATCGAGCCCGGCGGAGGCGATGACGAGCAGACCGGAGAGAACGGGCAGCGGCCACAGGGTGAGCTTGTCCGGCAACCGGTGGACGTCGGAGTCGATCGCCGCCAGCAGCACCCCGAGTGCGGCAAGCACGACGTACGCGGGCACCGCCCACCACGACAGCATCGACACGTGGTGACCGATCCAACCCATGACCACCGGTGTCACGAGGAGGACCCACCCGAACGAAGGCAGCGCTCTCGGGTCGTCGTCGCGGCGCCAGCGTCCGGCGAGGAGTTGTTTGCGGTACCCGACGCCGAGCACCAGCCCGAGGCCGGCGAAGGCGAACGCGGTCAACATGGCCTACACCTTGGCATGGCGAACCGGGTCGGGCGGATCCACGCGGGGGACTGTGGAGTACTCAGGAACGCACGAGCAGCACCGCGATCAGCAGCATCATGCAGCCGATGATCACGTCGAGCACTCGCCACACCGACGGCTTCGACATCCCCGGCGCGACCGCTCGCGCACCGAACCCCAGCGCGCTGAACCACACGATCGAACCGGTGACGGCACCGGCTGCGAACCACCAACGTCCGTCAGCACCATGCTGATTGGCGATGTTCCCGAGCATCAGCACGGTGTCGAGGTACACGTGCGGATTCAGGTAGGTCAGCGCCAACGTGGTTGCGATGACACCGGAGCGCTTCACCGGACCGGACAGTTCCAACGCCTGTGGCTTCAGCGCAGAACGGAAGGACGTGATCGCGAACCACACCAGGTAGGCCGCGCCGAGCCACTTCATGATGTTGAGCGCAGTCGGGTGATCCGCGATCAGCGCACCGACACCGGCGACTCCGAGAATGATCAGCAGCGCGTCGCTGAGTGCGCAGATCGCCACGACGATCGCGACGTGCTGTCGGTGGATGCCTTGACGGAGCACGTACGCGTTCTGCGCGCCGATGGCGACGATGAGGCCGAGACCGGTCAGCACGCCGGTGACGTACGAGTCGAGCACGGACGCACGCTACGCCGCACAGGCAGCGTCAGTGCGCCGGGACCGTACGCCGAGACGTTCCGGACACGCCGGGCACGCGATCGGTGAACAGGATCAGCCACCACAGCACCAGCGCCGTGAGCGAGATGCGCTGTGCGATGCCGAGCGCGAGGTGGAACACGCCCAGGGCCTCGAGTGTCGTCCAACCGAGTGTGACCAGATGGATCAGGCCGAGTGCGGTCGACGCGCTGCCGAGCGGGGTCAGATCGGCGTTGCGCGCACGCACCACGATCGTCCACAGCACCGAGCCGGCGGCGACGACGCCCGCGACCGAACTGCTGACGGTGTGGATCTTGTGCGCGATCGGCACCAGTCCGAGGGATTCCTCGATCGCGCAGACCGTGTCCGAGGTCGGGGTACAACTGAGCGGCAGGAGCGCGTCGATGATCGTGACAAACCCGAAGATGCCGAGCAGGACGAAAGGCATCGACGACCGCCGGTCGAACCGGCTGCTGCGCAGAATGAGGACGGAGGCGATGACCAGAGCGGTGCCCGCGGCCGCGTCCAGGGCTTGGTAGAACAACGCGAAGGGTTCGTTCGCCGCCGCGAGTTCGCTGACGTAGGAACGGATTTCGTCGTGACCCGGGTTCAGGAACGGGGCGAGTATCCAACCCGAGTAGGCGATCGCAGCGATGGTGGCCAGCACGAAGGCGCGCCGCGCCCCCCGTTCCTCACGCACGGTCGCCCCTCCCTCGTTCAGTGCCATCGGGAGAGTCTGACGAACGTCCCGACGGCACACCGTGAGGGGGTCAGCCCTCGCCGAGCCGCAGGAACTGCCCGTCCGCCGAATCGGTGGTCGCCGCCACGCCACGCAGCCAGGTGGTGTGGGTGCGTCCGCTGAGCTCGAGTCCGTCGTAGGCCGAGATCTTGTTCCGGTGTTCGAGCTCGTTGACGTCGACGGTCCATCGTTCGTCGGGCGCGTACGCGATCAGGTCGGCGCTGTGGCCGAGGGCGATCGCCCCCTTGCCCTGCATCCGGACGATCTCGGCCGGCCTCTCGCACATCCACCGGACGACGTCGGTGAGCTCGAAGCCACGCGCCCGCGCCGCCGTCCAGACCGCGGTGAACGCGACCTGGATGGAGGAGACGCCGCCCCAGGCGGTCGCGAAGTCGCCGATCTCCATCTGCTTCAACTTTGCGGTGGACGGGGAGTGGTCGGAGACGATGCAGTCGATCGTGCCGTCGCGCAGTGCGTCCCAGAGGCGGTCCTGGTTGTCCAGACTGCGGATCGGCGGGCAGCACTTGTGCGCCGTCGAACCCTCACGGATCGTGTCGGCGTCGAACGACAGGTAGTGCGGGCAGGTCTCGACCGTGAGCGGCAGACCTTCCTGCTTGGCCTCGCGAATGAGCGGCAGCGCCTCGGCCGAACTGAGGTGCAGGATGTGTGCCCGCGCACCGGAGCGGCGGACAGCGTCGATGACGACGCGGATCGCTTCCACCTCGGACGCGTCCGGTCGCGAGGCGAGGAAGTCGGAGTAGGCGCGGCCGGGCACGACCGGCGCGGATTCGAGCGTCGTCGGGTCCTCGGCATGGATGATCATCAGTGAGCCCAGGCGCGCGATCTCGTCGAGGTACTCGTTCAGCTGGTCGGCGTCCAACGGTGGGAACTCCGGCACACCGGAGTCGGCCAGGAAGCACTTGAACCCGAACACGCCGGCGCGGTGCAGCGGCTCCATGTCGGCCTTGTTGCCCGGTATCGCACCGCCCCAGAAGCCCATGTCGACGAAGCAGTTCGCTTGTGCGGCTTCCTTCTTCGTCTCCAAGGCCTCGACGGACACGGTCGAGGGGAGGCTGTTGAGCGGCATGTCGACCAGCGTCGTGTAGCCACCCTTCAGTGCTGCCCGGGTGGCGGTCTCGAAGCCTTCCCAGTCCGAGCGGCCGGGGTCGTTGATGTGGACGTGGGTGTCGATCATGCCCGGCAGCAGCACCTGCTCGTCCGGCAGCGTGATCTCGTCGATGGCCGAGAGTTCCTCGAGCCCGGCGATCTCGGCGACGACTCCTTCGCGCACGCCGACGGCCACCGCCTGCAGCTCGCCGTCGACGAGCGCGCGCCGAGCACGAATGACAAGGTCGAATTCGTTGTTGCTCATCAGGATTCCTTCGTCGACAGTTCAGCGGGTGAGTTCGAGCAGCTGGTCGAGGGTGAGGCCGCTGGCCTCGCGCACCTCGTGCTCGTCGATCGCACCGCAGTGCACGCCGCGCAGCAGCGCCATGGCGAGCATCCGGGCGGTCGCGGGCTCGTCCATCACGTCACCGGCGGTCTTGGCCATGTACGCCGACAGGCGTTTGCACGCGTCCGGCATCGCCCGGCGGAAGAACAGGTAGTTGGCCAGGTAACGCGTCGGCAGGTGGCCGGGGTGCATGTCCCAGCCCTGATAGATGCCGCGGATGAGCGAACGCTCCACCAGGTCGTAGTGCAATTTCCAGGTGGCATGCGCCTGGTCGGCGTCGCCGAAGGCCACGACATTCGTCGATCCGTCGGACATCCGGACGCCGGTCTGCGCGGTGCTGACCTGCATCACGTTCTTCGCGTGGTCGGCGGCAGGGTGGTCGGCCGACTGGTACGCGGCGGCGATGCCGAGACCCGCGCTGTAGTCGAAGGTGCCGTAGTGCAATGAGGTGACGCGCCCTTCGCCGGCGCGGATCATGGGTGCGAGGGGCGCGGCTCCCGAGCCGGCCATGATGGCCTGTGCGGTCTCGACCTGGATCTCGAAGGTGATCGTGCCGCGGGGCAGGTCCATTTCGTCCTCGATGCGGTCACAGGCTTCCACCATCGCCTCGACCTGCTCAACCGAGGTGACCTTGGGCAGAGTCAGCGTCAGTCCGTCGGACGCGCGGTCGGCCATCGCAGCGATGAAGACAGCCAGCGTTCGCACCCCTCGGGCGCGGGTCGGGGCTTCGAAGCACTTGAACCGGATGCCCCACAGCAGCGGACGATCGGGTCGGTCGAGGCTGGTGCGCAGGGCGGCGATCGCGGCGCCCAGGTGTTCGTCCTCGACGTCGTCGGATCGGCGGCCGTAGCCGTCCTCGAAGTCGACCCGGAAGTCCTCTATCGGGTTGCTGCGTAGCTTCTCTCGGATCCGGTCGTAGACCGGGGCCACCTCGTCCCCGGACACACCCACGGCGGCAGCCAGGGCCGCTGCGTCGGGCGCGAAGCGGTCGAGCAGGTCGATCGCCTGCCCGCCCCATTGCGCAATCGTGTCTGCGGTGAACAGGTCGCCGGGCACGTAGACGGTATGGATCGGCTGCCTGGTCGTCGCGTCCCCGGGGTAGTTCGTGGCAAGGTCTTCGTCGACCCGCTCGAGGCGTCGATCGAGGGCTGCGGTCAGATCTGGAACGAACTCAGGCACTTCCACGAACAACTCCTTGCCGCGATGGGTGGCAGATTCTGCTTCGTGGAGGATATGTTCCATTGTGCGGAATAGCCATGGCTGTCCGTCGATATCTCACAAGAAGGTGGCATCGATGTCCACGAAGGTGACTCCGAAGTCGAAGACGGGTGGCGTGCAATCGGTCGAGCGCGCTCTGGAGATCGTCGAGCTGGTCGGGGCGGCGGGTGGTTCGATGGCGCTGGTCGAACTCGCCGAGGCATCCGGACTGCCGATGCCGACGATCCACCGCCTCGTGCGAACCCTCGTCGGCCGCTCCTACCTGCGGCAGCTACCGAACCGGCGTTACGCCCTTGGCGCTCGATTGATCCCGCTCGGCAACTCCGCGCTGGAGGTGTTCGGCGCCGGGTGCGCACCCCATCTGCGCAGCATCGTCGAGGCTCTCGGTGAGACCGTCAGCCTGGCGACCCTCGACGGAGACATGCTGGTGTACGTCGGCCAGGTGCCCTCGCCGCACGCCATGCGGATGTTCACCGAGCTCGGCAAGCACGTCCACCCGCACTGTAGGGCAGGGGGCAAGGCACTGCTGGCCGGAATGCCGGACGACGACGTGCGAGAACTGTTGTCGCGCACCGGAATGCCCGCGCACACCCCGAACACCATGACGGACCCCGACACGCTCATCGCCGAACTCGCCGAGATCCGTCGTACCGGTCGGGCGTTCGAGATCGAGGAGATGGAGATCGGTGTTCAGTGCGTCGCCGTCCCGGTGCCCTCGGACGAGGTGCAGCTGGCGCTGTCGATGTCGGCGCCGTCGGCCCGGATGAGCGACGAGGTGCGCGAGCGCGCCGTCCGGCTGATGCGTACGACGGCCGTCGAGGTCGCGCACGACCTGGCGCGTCAAGCGTCCGGGTGAGCCTCAGCGGCACATCTCGCGGGTATATCCCGACCCGCATCGTGGAAGCCTCTTGACGTTCACCCGGGCACCCTCCATCGTTCAACATACGAAATGTGAGTTCCGTCATACGGAACCGGGCAGCGGCGGTCACGCCGGGTGAAGGGAAGTACGCGCATGAGTGAAGCCGTGGCGAAGGACGGGCGTCATCCCGTCGACACGCCGATGGCCCCGGGGCCGTCGCTGATGTTCGGTCTGCAACACGTCCTGTCGATGTACGCCGGCGTCGTCGCCGTGCCGATCATCATCGGCGGAGCGCTGAAGCTTCCGCCGGGCGACCAGTTCTACCTCGTGTCCGCCGCGCTGTTCATGGCCGGTGTCGCGACGTTGGTGCAGACGATCGGCTTCTGGAAGTTCGGTGCACGTCAGCCGATCGTCCAGGGCACCTCGTTCGTCGCGGTCTCGAGCATGCTTGCGATCGCCGGCAAGAACCAGGGGCACGAGGGTCTGCAGATCATCTACGGCGCGCTGATCATCTCCGGCCTCGTCGGCCTGGTGCTCGCCCCGGTCTTCACCCAACTGCTGCGCTTCTTCCCCGAAGTGGTCACCGGGACCGTGATCACGATGATCGGTCTGTCACTCATCCCGGTGGGTGTCGGTTGGGCTGCCGGCGGTGTCGGCAGCGAGAGCTTCGGCCAGCCGAAGAACTACGCACTCGCATTCATCACGCTGTTGATCGTCGTGCTGATCTACCGCTTCCTGCCCGGCTTCTTCGGCCGCATCGCGATCATCCTCGGCCTGACGCTCGGCACGCTCGTCGCCATCCCCATGGGCATGGCGGACTTCTCCACCATCGGCGACGCGAAGACCTTTCAGGTGCCGATGCCCTTCCACTTCGGGACGCCGCAGTTCGAGACGAGCGCGATCATCTCCCTGGTCATCTGCATGCTCGTGATCATGGTCGAGGCGACCGCCGACATCCTCGCCCTCGGTGAGATCACCGGAAAGCCGGCCGACCGCGAGACCGTCGCGAACGGTCTGCGTGCCGACACCGGCTCGACCGCCCTGGCCGCCGTCTTCAACGGCTTCTCGCTCAGCGCCTTCGCGCAGAACGTCGGTCTGGTCGCGATCACCGGCATCCGCAGCCGCTACGTCGTCGCCTACGGCGGTGGAATCCTGATCCTGCTCGGCCTGCTGCCCAAGCTCGGCGCAGCGATCGCGGCGGTTCCCATGCCGGTGCTCGGTGGTGCTGGTCTGGTGCTGTTCGGCACCGTGGCCGCGTCCGGTATCCGCACGCTGAAGGAGGTCGACTTCAGCGGTAACGCCAACATCGTGATCGTGGCGACCTCGCTCGCCTTCGGCATGCTGCCGATCGTGCAGCGTGGAGCGTACGAGCACTTCCCGAGCTGGTTCCGCACGATCTTCGACTCGGGCATCACGTCAGCAGCAATCTGCGCGATCCTGATGAACATCCTGTTCAACATCATCGGACGCAAGGAGCAGGAGGAGGGCCCTGTCTTCTCCTACGGCCCGGGGATCGGCACGATCACCGACGAGGACGAGGCGCGCCTGTACCGCTCGCACGGGCACAACGAGAAGCCGCTCACCAAGGACAACGGCATCAACTCGGGTCACTGACCCGGCTGTGGCGAAGGTCTGCACGGACACGGTCCGTGCAGACCTTCGCCGTTCAGTGGAACAAGCGCAGCGCGCCCGCACGCACCTCGACCGTCACCGGGGTTCGGGTGTGCGGGTCACCGTCGGCGAACAGCACCAATGGCCGGCCGGCGGCGTCCGTCGCGGTCAGTTCGATCCTCGTCGCCCGCCACCGGTCGACATACGGCAACCGGACATGCTGGCCGCCGCGTTCCAGCAGCGCGGACGCCGCCAGTTGATCGAACCGACGTCCACGCGAGACAAGGACGTCGAGCAGGCCGTCGGTGAGATCGCCGCCGGGCGTTGCGGCCAGGCCGCCTCCGTGGCGTCCGGAATTTCCGATGTGCACGTTCCAGCCCTCGAACGATTCCTCTCGCGCGCCGTCCGGACCGTCGGTTCGCACTGCGAATCGAAAAGGCTTGACGGTCAGCGCAGTTCGAACGCCGGCCGCGGTGTACACGACCGGCCCGCGGATCCGTCGTAACCGGTTCGCGCGCTCGTTGGTGAGTGCGTCGAAACCTGCGGTCGCGGTGCCTACGAAAACTCGCTCACCGGCGATCCCCACGTCGATCCGGTGCTCGGTGGCCGAGGCAAGGGACCGGGTCACCGCCAGAGTGTCGCGCGGCAGTCCGAGACCGCGGACGAAGTCGTTTCCGCGTCCGGCCGGAAGCGGAGTGAGCAGTGCCCCGGACTGAACGCAACCCTGGGCCACGAAGGAGATCATCCCGTCGCCTCCCAAGGGGAGGACGATGTCGTCCGCAGCCGTTTGAGCCGCGACCTCGGTCGCGTGCTGGGCGCTTGTGGTCCGAACCAAGGTCGGTTCGAAGCCGAGGTCGCGCAGCGTGACCACGACCGTCTCGGCAGAGGTTGCGGCGGTCCCGGCGCCCGCTGCAGGGTTCACCAGCACAGTCGCGCGGCCGGACAGCTCGGTCATCGAGCCGGCCGTGGAATCGCAGGGGTGCTCACGGCGCACGAGCGTAGGGGAGTTCTCCCCATCGACGCATGCGGAAAACAGGCACACCATGAAGCCATCCCGAAAGGGAGGTGGCCTCGGGGGAGGCCGCACAGCACGAATCGAAGGGGGAATCATCATGGGAGCACAGATCAGCCGACGCACGGCCGTCCTCGGCATCGGGGGCGTCCTGGGGGCGGCTGCGATGGCACAGGTCGCGCAGTCGTCGGGGGCGTTCGCAGCACCGAGCGCCACGGGGTCGTATCGACCGATGCAGTACGGATCGACCGGGAACGACGTGCGCGCGGTGCAGACCTCGCTCGCAGCGGCAGGTTTCTGGTGCGGTTCGGCCGACGGAAGTTACGGCGCGCTGACCCAGCAGGCCGTCATGGCTCTGCAGAAGGCGTATGGAGCCCGCCGCACCGGACGGGTCGACTACTGGACGTGGACGAAGGTGCATCTGCGCCGGCGCACCTACAGCCGGTATCGCTACGACGGCATCGAGATCGACAAGACGCGTCAGCTGCTGCTGGTCGTCCGCGGCGCAGCGGTGCACTCGGTGTTCAACACCAGCACCGGCAACGGCGAATGGTTCTCCTACCAAGGGCGGTGGGTCCGCGCGACGACACCGTCGGGAACCTTCTCGATCTTCCGTGGCGGAAGCAACGGGTGGGACTACGGCGCCCTCGGCGGACTTTACCGGCCGCGCTACTTCAACGGCGGGATCGCGATCCACGGCTCGCCCAGCATTCCCGGGTACGCCGCGTCGCACGGCTGCTGCCGGCTCACCACGCGAGCCCAGGACCATCTGCTCGCCACCGGACGGTTGGCCATCGGGACGAAGGTGCGGGTGTACTGATCGACACTTGGTCACGATCTCGCCACAAGTTGGCGCGGGGCGGTGTGCACGGGGCAAGATGGGTCGTGACACCGCCTTGCGCCGCGTGTCCATCCGACAAATTCCACTTCTGCAAGGGACAGCCGTGACCATCGACCTGAGCCGACGCTCCCTCGTTCTCGGAGCCGGAGGCGGCCTCCTCGCGGGCGGCGCCTCGCTGGCGACGACCGAATCCGCAGAAGCGTCGACCATCATCATGAAGATCGGGTCGACTGGTGCTCGTGTCCTTCACTACCAGCGAGTGCTGACGGCCTCGGGCTATTGGCTCGGCACCCCCGACGGTAGCTTCGGACTCCTGACCCAGCAGGCGACGTACGCGCTGCAGAAGGCCCACGGACGAGCCCGCACCGGTTACGTCGATCAGGCCCTGTGGGACAGCGGTCTGCCGAAAGTACGTGCAACCAGCCGGCTCAAGCTGGACGGCATCGAGGTCGACCTCGCCAAGCAGTTGTTGATGGTCGTTCGGGGTGGGGTCGTCCAGGTCGCCCTCAACACCAGCACCGGCAACGGCGAACGCTTCCGGTACTACAACGGTTGGGCAACGGCGATCACCCCCAAGGGCACCTTCCGTGTCTTCCGTAAGTCGACGACGGAGACCAGCACCAACAGCTGGGTCACCGGGCCCCTCGGGTCCATGTACAAGCCGCGCTTCTTCACCTCCAGTGGCGTTGCGATCCACGGCTCCACCAGTATTCCGCCGTACCCGGCATCGCACGGCTGCTGCCGTTTGAGCACCGCCGCTCAGGACCACCTGCTGGGCTCGGGGTACCTCGGCATCGGCACCGACGTCCGTATCTATTGACCTTCCTGACCACGCAGGGCGAACCCGGATCGGGTTCGCCCTGCGTGGTTTCGGCGTCAGGTCGTGAGGTCGAGGATGCGGCCGTTGAGTGTCCTGGCCGGTTCGTCCCACAACGCCAACAGGGCATCGGCCACGTCACTCGTCGGCGTGAAGCCCGCGAACCTCGCGTCCGGCTTCGCCTCCCGCATCTGCGCGGTGAGCAACGCCATCACCCGAACCGCGACGGCCGCGGCGCAAGAACCGTCGAACGAGTCGGCCACCGCGCCGGTCCATGCCTCCGCGGCTGCCTTTGCGGCAACGTAGGCCGCGTTCTTCGCCGTCGGTTTCGCGACACCGGTCGAGGAGATGATCGCCAGACGTCCGTCCGGTGAATCGAGCAGCGCGTCGTGCAGGGCACGGGAGGCGTGCTGGAGTGTGCGAATCAGGTTGTCGTTCAGGAAATCCCATTCCGTGAGGTCAGCATCGACGATGCCTCTGCCGCCCTTCCATCCGCCCACGAGGTGCAGCAGGCCGTCGATACGGCCGTACTCGGTCACGAGCTCGTGACCCCACGCGAGCGTTGCCGGTTCGTCGATCAGATCGATGGCGGTCGGCACGAAACGTGCCCCGAGTTCCTCGCGGATCTTCATGAGCGAGCCGCTCTCACGGCCGGCACCGATCACCGTGGCACCGGCGTCGATCAACCGGCGGCTGGTTTCCCGACCCAGCGCACCGGACGCACCGGTCACGACGACGACCGCGCCCTTCGGCAGGCTCATGCGACGACCGGTGTGCTCGAGGCATCGGTTGCCGCGGTGATGCCGCGGGTCGACTCGATGACACCCGACAGCTTCTTGCGCAGCGCCTCGTAGAACACGTTGAGCGGGAACTCGTCGGGCTGCACCAGGTCGACCAAGGCCTTCACCGGACCGTCAAGCGGAAGTTCCTGGGCTCCCGTCGCCCAGACGGACGCCGGGTGCGGCGCCACGTATCGGGTCACGAACTCATACGACGCGAGCCAATGGCCCACGCGGGAACGATCGATCCCGCTGCGGTACAACGTCTCCACCTCCTCACAGAGCGCGACGACGACGTCGGGGACACGACGCCAGTCGAAGGAGAGCTTGTTGTCGGTCCAGCGCAGGGCGTCGTGCTTGTGCAGGTAGGCGAACATCAGCTGTCCGCCGAGGCCGTCATAGTTGCGCACCCTGTCGCCGGTGATCGGGAAGCGGAACAGCCGGTCGAACAGGATGGCCAACTGCACCGACTTGGCGTACGGCTGCCCCTCGGCCTCGAGCTTGACGGCCTCACGGAAGGTCGCCAGGTCGCAGCGCAGTTCCTCAAGCGCGTACATCCAGAACGGCATCCGCTGCTTGATCATGAACGGATCGAACGGAAGATCACCGTGGCTGTGCGTGCGGTCGTGGATGAGGTCCCACATCGCGAACGTCGACTGCGCGAGTTCCTGGGAGGCGAGCAGGCGCTCGCCGTCCGGTGGCAACTGCAGGTGCAGCAGGTCGGACGCCGCTTCGACGACGCGGCGGAAGCGGGCACCCTCGCGGTCGCAGAAGATAGCGCCCCAGTGGAACTTCGGTACCTCGCGGACCGCGACCGTCTCGGGGAAGAGGACCGCGCAGTTGGTGTCGTATCCGGGGGTGAAGTCGAGGAAGTTCACCGGTACGAACGCCGAGTTCACGTACTCGCGCTCCACCTCGGCCAGCCACTCCGGCCACGGTACGGTCACCAGGAGCGCCTCGAAGACCCGGTTCGGGTTGCCGTTCTGCGTGTACATCGGGAACAGCACGAGGTGCTCGATGCCGTCGAGGCGGTGCTGATCCGGGCGGAACAGTACGAGCGAATCCAGGAAGTCCGGTACTCCGAACCCGCCGTCGACCCACCTGCGGAAGTCGGCCGGAAGTGCCGCAAGATACTCGTGCTCGTGCGGGAACAGCGTTGCGAGAGAGTCGATCTCGGTGACGATCTTCTCGACCAGTTCGCGGGCTCGCTCATGCGAGTGTGCCGTGCCGTCGATCGAACCGTCCTTGCTCTGCATCTCACGCAGTTCGAGCACGGCAGCTTTCAGGCGCTGCCATTCGGGCAGGTTCGCGGTCTGCGACCCGTTCACTTCCCGCGGGGCCGCCCGTCGTCCGGCGGACGCCCAGGTGGCGATGTTCGTCCAGAAGCGGGAGTGGTCCAGTTCTTCGATGGAGTCGTCACCGACGAGGTCGGAGTCTGCGAGGGCGACGACGCGTCCGGCACCGAACGGCGTTGCCACTGCGAGCGGACGACCGGCGGGGTGCGCGGTCGCGCTCGACGAGGCGAGCACCTGCGCCCGGGGGCAGTCGCTGATGTCGATGACGCCGGCACGGTAGAAGCAGAGCTCGTCGACACCGGCGAGGACTCCCTGGCCGTGGCCGCTCGGAATCTCACCCAACACCCAGGTGGCGTTGCGGTGGTGGCGGCGTCCGCCGTCGGCCGACTCGTGAACCAGCGTGCTTTCGACGCGAAGTCCGAATCGGGCGAGGAGCTCGTTGAGGTTGTTGCCGTAGGTGTCCTGTTCACACTCGGCGAACACGATGAGTCCGCCACCCGCCTCCACGTACTGGACGACGGCATCGATCTCATCCGGTTCGAGCACCGGTGGGAGGTCGCCCATCACGCGCTCTGCACGCGCCTCGGCCGGATGGTCGATGACCAACACGTCGGCGTCCGACAAGGCGTCCGGGGTGAACCTGGAGGTGAGTCCAGCGACCTCGAAGCCGCGTGCCTCCAACGCGCTCACCGCGATCGACAGGCTGGCGTCGGCCGGATTGGCGGGGTTCATCGTCGCCGCGACGGAGCGGTCGAGCGACCAGGCACTGCTATGGGCCTGGTCGATCAGGACCTTTGGGAAAACACGCATTGAGGTCACCTCCATACAAAACTTTCGGTCTGATCCAGCCTAGACCGTAAATATTGCAGTCGTCGAGGCGGCAGGTGGTCCCCGTCACACCGGGTGCGGTGGTCAGTAGCCTTGCCGTCATGCCCGTTGAACGCCTGCTGCCGACCGATGAGGCGACAGATCTGCTCGACCTCACCCGCGAACTCGCCGATGGGGAGGTCCTGCCACGTGCATCAGGGGACGAGGCGACGGCCACCCCGCCGCGGGACGTGTTCCGTGTGCTCGGCCGCGCCGGGCTGTTGTCGTTGCCCTACCCGGAGGAGTTCGGCGGCGCCGACCAGCCGTACGAGGTCTACCTGCAGGTGGTCGAGGAGATCGCACAGCGTTGGATGGCGGTGGCTGTCGGCGTCAGCGTGCACTGCCTCACCGCGTACCCGGTGGCCGAGTTCGGCACTCGCGAACAACAGGAGGTACTCCTGCCGGGGATGCTCGGCGGGGAACAACTTGGCGCCTACGGCCTGTCGGAGCGGGAGTTCGGCTCCGACATCGCGCACATGCGCACACGTGCCGTCCAGGAGGGCGAGGACTGGCGGATCAAGGGCACCAAGGCGTGGATCTCCCATGCTGCTCACGCCGACTACTACACGACGTTCGCACGCACGGACGACACCGCGGGCAAGGGTCTGTCCTGCTTCGTCGTGCCCGCCGATGCCGACGGACTGAGCTTCGGTGCACCCGAGAAGAAGATGGGTCTGCACGGTGACCCGGTGGCGGAGGTCGTCTACGACGACGTGCCGGTCGGTGCTGACGCGCTGATCGGTGAGCGTGGTCAGGGGATGGCAATCGCGCTCAGCGCACTGGATGCCGGTCGTCTCGGAATCGCCGCGGCAGCAACGGGATTGGCACAGTCGGCACTCGACCACTCCGTGGAGTACGCGAAGGAGCGTCAGCAGTTCGGCCGCGCGATCGCCGACAACCAGGGGTTGGCGTTCATGCTGGCCGACATGGACGCCGCGGTCGGTGCGGCCCGCGCGACCTACCTGCACGCCGCGCGCCTGAAGGACGCCGGCCGCCCGTTCGGCAAGGCGGCCGCGGTGGCGAAGCTGGTCGCCACGGACGCCGCCATGAAGGTGACGACCGACGCCGTCCAGGTGCTCGGCGGCGCCGGCTACACCCAGGACTTCCCGGTTGAGCGGTTCTTCCGCGAGGCCAAGGTGACCCAGATCTTCGAGGGCACCAACCAGATCCAGCGCCTGGTGATCTCGCGTCACCTGCTCGCTTCACTGTGAATTCGATTTCGAGACAAGGACTTCCGATGAAGATCACCGACACGACCGTTGCCCTGATCACCGGTGGTGGCTCCGGCCTCGGCGAAGCGACCGCGCGCCGTCTGAACGCCGAGGGCGCCGCTGTGGTCCTGGCCGACCTGGCGTCGTCCAAGGCGCAGAGCCTGGCCGACGAGTTGGGCGACCGTGTCCGTTTCGTCGCGGCCGATGTGCGTGACGAGGCCCAGGTGCAAACCGCGGTTGACGCAGCCAGGGAACTCGGTGATTTGCGCATCGTCGTCAACTGCGCCGGCGTCGCGACCCCGGGGCGCATCGTGGGCAAGCGCGGCGTGCACGACCTGGAGCAGTTCCGTACCGTTGTCGAGATCAACCTGATCGGCACGTTCAACGTGCTCCGGCTGGCTGCGGCGGCGATGGCGGAGAACGAGCCGGTCGAGGGTGACCGTGGAGTGGTTGTGATGACCGCGTCTGTCGCTGCCTTCGACGGCCAGGTCGGACAGGCTGCGTACGCCAGCTCCAAGGGCGGCGTCGTGGGTCTCACCCTGACGGCAGCACGAGACCTGGCGGACAGGGGAATCCGAGTCATGACGATCGCCCCGGGCACCTTCGAGACCCCGATGATGGCCGGCCTCCCGAACGACGTGAAGAGCGTCCTCGAGGCTCAGGTGCCACACCCCTCGCGGCTCGGCCGCCCGGAGGAGTACGCGCAGCTCGTCGACTCCATCGTCGCCAACCCGATGCTCAACGGCGAGGTCATCCGCCTCGACGGCGCCCTCCGCATGCCCCCCCGCTGACATTCCGTTCGACTGAGAGGCCGTGTCACTCACCGGGTGTCGGCGCGCGGAACCTCCTTCGTCGGTTCCGCGGCTCAACCAGCGGTCGGTTGAGCCGCGCTGTTCGCCTGGCTGAAACCTCTGGCATGGACGAAGTGGTTGGAGCGGTTGTCGTTGGTGGCTGGCTTCTCCGCCGGTTGAGCCAGGCGTCCGACGAAGGAGGACGCCTGCGCCGAAACCGCTGACCCTGAATGGAAACCTGGCCACAGCGCCTGTCTCCACAGATGGCCACGGACGTGGCGTTTCATCCACACGGTCCAGCCTCGACCTCGACGTCATCGGGTGCCCGACTGAGCGTGGACCCATGCCATACGTCTACCTGCTCGAATGCTGCGACGGCTCCTACTACTGCGGCAGCACCTGGGACCTCGAACGCCGCCTCTGGGAACACAATCACGAACCCGCCGGCGCGATGTACACGAGGAGACGTCGTCCGGTGAAGCTCGTCTGGTTCGCCGAGATGGAGCGCATCGACGACGCTTACTTTGCTGAGAAGCAGATTCAGGGTTGGGGTCGGGCCAAGCGTCAGGCGTTGATCGACGGACGCCGCGATCTGCTGCCTGCTCTGTCCGCCAAGGGCTACCGCTGCGAAGCGCAACCGAGGCAGTCGTCCGGCTGAGTAGCCGTCGCATCTCACCGGGTTTCGGCGCGTACGCCTTCGTTCCTCAGGCGTTCGGCTCAACCAGCGATGGTGGCTGGTCTTTTCGCTGGTTGAGCCAGGCGTCCGACGGAGGAGGATGCCTGCGTCGAAACCTAGGGCGCGTGCGAAGTGGCTGGGGCGGTTGTGGTTGGCGGCTGATCTTTCCGCTGGTTGAGCCAGGCAGTCGCCCGGCTGAGTAGCCGTCGCATCTCACCGGGTGTCGGCGCGTACGCCTTCGTTCCTCCGGCGTTCGGCTCGACCAGCGATGGCGGCTGGTCTTTTCGCTGGTTGAGCCAGGCGTCCGACGCAGGAGGATGCCTGCGTCGAAACCTCTGGCGCGTGCGAAGTGGCTGGTACGGCCGCCGTCGGCGGAGTGCTTCGTCGGGATGGCCCGGCGTGTACGCGCTGGTTCCTCAGGCGTGCGTTTCAGCGGAGACCGTGAACAGCGGGACCACGGGGGGAGGCCAGAGCCGCACGAGGGGGCTGAGAGGATTGTGGGTGTGACTGAACTCGATGTGCTGCACGACCCGACCGACCGCGGATTCGCCAGTGACAACTACTCCGGCATCCACCCCGAGGTGCTCGCCGCGATCGTCCGGGCGAACGGTGGACACCAGACCGCGTACGGCGACGACGTCTACACCGCCCGTCTGCAGGAGACCTTCAAAGGGCTCTTCGGCGACAAGGCCGAGGCCTACCCGGTCTTCAACGGAACGGGAGCGAATGTCGTTGCGTTGCAGGCGGTCACGCAGCGGTGGGAGTCGGTGATCTGCACTGCGACAGCGCACATCCACGTCGACGAGTGCGCAGCGCCCGAGCGGATGGGCGGACTGAAGCTGATGACCGTGCCGACCCCGGACGGCAAGCTCACCCCCGAACTCATCGACACGGTCGGGGTGCGCAAGGACGACGAGCATCACGCGCAGTCGAAGGTCGTCTCGATCACCCAGTCCACCGAACTCGGCACGGTCTACACGGTCGAGGAGATCGCCCACATCGCCGAGCGCGTCCACGCGAACGGCTGGGTGCTGCACGTCGACGGTTCTCGTCTGTCGAACGCGGCAGCGAGCCTCGCGGTCACCTTCAAGGAGATGATCACCGACACCGGCGTCGACATCGTGTCGTTCGGCGGCACCAAGAACGGACTCATGGTCGGCGAAGCGGTGCTCGTGCTCAACCCCGAGGTCGTCACCGGGATGAAGTACCTGCGCAAGCAGTCGATGCAGTTGGCGTCCAAGATGCGCTTCGTCAGTACTCAACTCGAGGCGCTGCTGACCGACGAGTTGTACCTGCGCAACGCCGGCCACGCCAACGCGATGGCCACCCGGCTGGCTGAAGCGGTACGCGACATCGACGGCGTCATCCTGCCCCGCCCAGTGCAGGCGAACGCGGTCTTCGCGATCCTGCCGAAGTCGGTGTCGCAGAAGCTGATGGGAGACTTCCACTTCTACTTCTGGGACGAGGGTGTCGGGGAAGTGCGGTGGATGTGTTCCTGGGACACCACCGAGCAGGACATCGACGAGTTCGCCGCTGCCATCCGCGCAGCGATGTCCTGAACGGCCGCCCCACCGACCTCCAGCGACGGGCCGCCGCCGGCATTCGCGTGGCGCGATCGTCGCAGCGTCGCCATAATCGTGAACATGGGGGAAACGAGGGGTTCTTTTTCGGTGAGCCGACGGCGGGCGCTACTCATGTCCGGTGGGGTTGCTGCGGCCAGTTTGTCCACCGGCGCGAGCGCAGCCTTCGCCATCGACGAACACGAGCGCACGAACCGTGAGCCGTCGTACCGGCTGTCGCCGCCGTCGCCGCGCACCGGCGAATTCCGGGCGGACGTCGTCTGGCGCAGCTCGAACCCCGGCATCGCGCTCACCTTCGACGACGGTCCCGACCCGCGCTACACACCCGCGCTTCTGGACAACCTCGCCGAGAACAGTTGCAGAGCGACGTTTTTCGTCCTGCTCGATCACGTGAACAAGCATCCGGAACTGACCCGTCGCATTGCGCGGGAAGGTCACGAGCTCGCCGTGCACGGCGCCGACCATCGCGACATGGCTCAGTTGACGCCCGATGAACTGGCCGGCTCCATGCAGCGCACCAAGCAGGCGATCACCGAACTCACCGGGTACACGCCGGTGCTCATGCGTCCGCCGTACGGCCGGTTCGACGCGCCGGTGCTGCACGCGGCGACGATGCAGCGGCTGCGGATGGTCCTGTGGTCCGACTACCTGCCCGGGCGCAAGTCGGCAGCCGCAGCCGAACGACTCGAAGCCGAACTGTCCGACGGTGCGATCGTGCTCTGCCACGACGGACGCGGCACGGCGACCCAGGAGGTTGTTCTCGCCCTGGAGGACTTCGTACCGAAGTGTGTCGCAAGGGGATTGGCGCTGCGGACGGTCAGTAACCTGCTCGCCGATGCCTGACCTGTCGGTGTCGTCGCGCCCGCTGCTGGCATGCTGACGGACGTGCCCGAGCAGACCGATTCGCCGACCCGAACGGTCGGGTTGTGGGCTCGCGTCGCCGCGATGCTCGTACTGGTGGTCGCCCTAGTCCTTGGCTCCGCAGTCGGCAACGACCGGTGGTGGCCGATCGGCCCGATGGTGATGTTCGCGTTCGGGGTGAACCCGGACGGGCAGGTGCGCTCACTCGGCATCGAGGCCGACACCGTGGACGGACGCAGGGTCGTCGTGCCGTTGGGGGCCGGCGGAATCGGCTTGGAACGAGCCGAGATCGAGGGTCAGGAGACCCGCATCCTCGCCGAGCCCAAGCGCCTGCAGGCCGTCGCGGTCGCGGCGTCCCGGTCGTTGTCGAACCCGCCGGGGTACCGGGTGATCTACCTCGTCGACACGGTGCAACAACTGCGTGGCGGCGCGGCCCACGGCAAGCCGCAGCGGGTGGTGCTGGCCACCTGGCAGGTCGTCGACCCGCACGACCCGAAGGATCTCTCGTGAACTGGGCCTTCCCGCAGGTGCCCACCGAACGCATCATCTGGATGCGGCGGCTGGTGTATCTCGTGGTGCTGCTCGACATCTTCTGGCTGACGGCGTTCCCCATCGGCCACGGGAACATCCCCGCCGACCTCTACCAGCCGCTGCCCATCCGCGATCTGTTGCACCTGCCGCAACCGAACGCGGTGTATGTCCGCGTACTGCAGATCGTGATCGCGGTCGGGGCCGTCCTCGGCCTGCTCGGGATCAAACCCAAGAGCGCCGGATGGGTTGTCGCCTTCGGGATGCTCGACTGGCTCAGCAATGCCTACTCCTACGCCAAGATCAACCACGACCACCTCGCGTTGCTGGTCGCCCTGTTCGTGCTCCCGCTCGCCGCCGGGCGGATCACTGACGCGCGAGATGCGTTGCAGCGCAACGGGTGGACGGTCCGGATGATCCAGATCTCGGTCGCAGCGACCTATTTCCTCGCGGCCGTCGCGAAAGTGAAGGAAGCAGGCTGGGGTTGGGCGAGTTCGGCGGTACTCGTCTGGGCGATCACCCGGCGCGGGTCATTCATCGCCGAGCCGCTCACCAGCGTCCCCCAGGTCACCTATGTCTTCCAGTGGATCTCGCTGATCGCCGAGTTCCTCGCGCCGCTGATGCTCGTGCTGCGCGGTCGTCCGCTGTACGCGTACGTCGGATTCTGGTTCGTCTTCCACGCCAGCACGTTCGCGCTGCTGAGCATCCACTTCATCCCGACGGTGGTCTGCCTGTTCGCCTTCCTGCCCTTGGAACGGCTGCGCCTCGGGCGTCGTACGGCGCCGGTGGCTGCTGCTACCGGCTGACCCGCAGGATGCCGTGAGCACCGCGTTCGGCGTCCACCATCACGTGTGACACGAACGGGTAGTTGCCGGCCTCCGGCAGCGTGAGTTCGACGAACCCTCCCTGCGCCGCCGCCAGCGCGAGCGACTGCGCACCGCCCGGCCCGCCGTTCAGCAGGTCGTTGCCCTCGAAGTACACCCGGTCGTACTGGCCGCCGACCACATGGAAGGACGTGCCCCGGTTCGGACCCGCATTCAGCACCCAGATCCGGACCCGTTCGCCCACCTTCGCGGTCAACGGCCGGTGGTCGTACTGGCTGGCAATTCCGTTGAAGGTCGCCAGATCCGGCTTCTCGGCGGAGACCGCATCACCGTCGACCTCGGCGACCTTCGATCGGCCGTCGCCGTTCACGTACGCCTCCGATTGCACGAGCACGTACTCCCGATCGACCGTCGGCAGGTTCGGCGGGTCGATGATCACCGCACCGTGCATGCCGGCCGCGATGTGCATCGACATGGGCATGGTCGAGCAGTGATACATCCAGATGCCGGCGCGCGTCGCGGTGAACCGGTACACCAGCGACTGACCAGGCGCGATCGTCCGCATGGGCCGGTCCGGTGCCAGCGAGCCCGCGTGGAAGTCGATGGAGTGACCCATCGACCCCTGGTTGACCAAGGTGATCTCGAAGGTGTCACCGATCCTGCCGCGCAGCGTCGGGCCGGGGACGGTGCCGCCGAACGTCCAGCGCTTCTGTTTGATGCCGGGTGCGACCTCCATCTCCTGTTCGACGATCGGCAATCGCAGCCTGTGCACCTTCGTGCTCGGCGCGGGAGGAAGGGAAGCGTCCACGACGGACCTCGGGGCCCGGTCGTCCGGGCGCAACGGTTGCTCCGCATTTGCCGGGACAGGTGAATTGGCCTGAACCGCAGGCTTTCCGGTGACGACGACGTCGAACACCATCCCCATCCGTCGGTGCCCGAGGACGCTGCACCAACCCTGGGTGCTCGCACCGACGACACCGACGTCCAGCGTCTGGCTCTGACCCGGACGCAGCCGGTCGGTGGCCTTGCCGTTCGTGAACGTCAGGTCGTGCGAGTTCTTGGTGTCCCGATTGGTCAGCACGACGACCAGGCGGTCGCCTGCCGGCACCTGCACCGCTTTCGGCATGAAATGCATGTCGTGCGCGGTCACCTGCACCGTGGTCGTCCGGCCGGTCGCAACCACGGACGACGGCGACAGGGCTTGGTCGGGCGTGCCGCCGAGGATCACCGGGTTGAGTGCGATGCCTGCGACGACGGCCACCGCAAGTGCGAGTGCGGCGGACAGCGCCTGGACGATACGCGAGCCGGACAGCGCGGCCGGCGGCTCGGTCGGGGCACCGGTCGCGAGCGCGATCCTGGTGCGGACCATCGACCGAATCGCCCTGAACATCAACGGGATGAATGCAGCGAGGGCAAGCAGGACGACGACCGACAGCACGACACGGACGGCGCTGGGGACCGGCAGCACGCACAGCAGCAACCCACCGTTGATCAGCACCAGCCGCGCGGTCGACCACTTCTCGAACACCGAACGTCCGGCGGCCAGGACGCGAGGTCCGCCGCCGACGACGCTCGGGATCAGGTACGACAGCGCACCGGTGACCAGCTGCAGCGCGAACCCGACGACCACCATCGAGGCGACCCGGCCGTAGGACGCGGAGATCTCGACGAGTGGGTCACGCGCCACCCGCACCAGCAGAGTGACGGCAGCGGCGACGAGCCAGAGCACCCCGGCGCCGGTCGACCACGCGGCGAACTCCCGCCGCTGCTTGGCGCCGCGGAAGGCGCGGACCAGCGGTACCGCCCAGGCAACGACGCAGAGCACGTAGCCGAACAGCCCGGCGAGCAGCGTGGGCCGGTTGTCGAGCAACGCGCCGGTGACCGTGGTCGCCAGGAAGATCGCGAAGAAGGGGAGAGCGCGGATCGAGTAGGCCTCCGCTTTCTCATCGATCCGGGTACGCAGGATGGTTGGCCCCAGGGTGACGAGCGTGCCCAGTACGGTGAACCCGAGCCAGCCGAGCACCATCGTCATGGAGTGCGCGACCAGCAGTTCGGCGTGAGTCTGTTCCTCGGGTCCACGGGCCAGCAGCACACCGAGTGTCGCCCCGACCGGGACGCACGCGGCGGCGAGCAGGTAGTAGCGGATCGTGATCCGGAAGCGGCCGGGCAGCGCGGCGCGCAACCGACGTCCGAGCTGCACGGCGTGCCAGCAGACGGCGCCGACGACCAGGCACGCCCCGGCGACGACCAGCCACCACCAGAGGGTGGGGACGCCGATCGTGATCGAGCTGACACCCGCGAAGAGCATGGCCAGGCGCAGCGTCTGGTGCTTGCGCGGATCGATGGACTCCGGCGACTTCAGCAAGGCCTGCGTGAAGTGCGTGCTCCACACCATCGCCGAGTGGGTGACCGCGCCAAGCATCACCAGATGCACCATGAGCCAACGGGATTCGGGGATGAAGCGGTGGTTGACGGCAACGACGAACGCGAGGATCAGCCAGACCACCGACGGGCGATCGCGCATCGCCCCGCGGCCGCGCGACCCCGCGCTGGGGCGTCCTGATGTGACAGACCGTGACGTCATCTCGTCACACCGCGGCCGGCGGCGTCAGCGCGTCGACCTCGTCCCACTCCGGGCCGGCGAACGCGATCGCCGCGGCCGGGAAGAGACCGTTCTCCTCCCGATTGATGTGTTCTCGCAGAGCGATCTCGAACGCGTGCATCTCGTCGTGGGCGCCGGCGCGGATGCGCTTGAGTTGCGCGTCCAGGCTGTCGTGTTCGGCACACAGGTGCTCGATGTGCTCGGTGAAGTCCTCGTCGCGGGCCAGCACGGTGAAGACGCCGGCCTCCTCGGCTTCGGTGTGCGGGAACAGCAGTCCGGCGAGCAGGTCGGCCGAGCGCTCGATGCCGTGGCGGTCGGCGGCTTCGACGGCCCGGCGCAACTCGCCGTTCGCGTTGATGATGGCCACATGTTCATCCATGAACCGGCCGATGATCGTGATCGACTCACACCCGCAATACGTACACATCGTGCTCTCGACGGTACGCCTGCTTCGCCGGTCGACCCAGGGACCAAGGTCCCCGCCGGGGACTCAGTCGAGCGGCGTGATCGTCGGGCGTTTGGGCTGAACCTCGTCGCCGGAGCTGCGCCCCTGCAGGCGCCGCTGCACCCATGGCGCCGCGTACTCCTTGGCCCAGGCGGCGTGACCCGCGATCGACTCGCGACGGCCGAGTGGGGGAGCGGGGTCGAGCGGGACCGCCCAGTCACGTTCACCGGTGTGTTGGCCGAGTGCCCAATACGCCTGTGCGGCAATGCGTTCGTGGCCCAGGCTGGACAGGTGGATGCGGTCGATGCCCCACATGCGGGCGTCGCGTAGGGAACGAAGCCCCCACTGGTCGATCACGTACGCGCCCTGTCGTTGTGCGATGCCCCAGATGTTCGCGTTGTGCGATCCCATGCGTCCGGCCAGACGGCGCAGCACCGCCGCGCCCTTCGGATTGGCCATCGTGCACATCAGGACGTCGGCTCCGGTCGATCGGATGCGTTCGACGGCTGCTTCGAGTTCGTCGGCGATGCGGTCGAGGTCGGCCTTCGGACGCAGGATGTCGTTGCCACCGCCCACGATCGACACGAGGTCGGGTTCGAGTGCAAGCGCCGCCTCCAACTGCGGACCCGCGACGTCGGCGAGCAACCGGCCACGCACGGCGAGGTTGGCGTACCCGAACGGTCGCCCCTCGGGGCGGGCATCGGATGCCAACTGCGCGGCGAGCCGATCGGCCCAACCGACGTAGGCGCCGGGGTCGTCCGGGTGCTCATCGACCATGCCCTCGGTGAAGCTGTCGCCGATCGCGACGTAGCGCTGCCAACTCACGGGAGACTCCAATCGATCGGTTCGGCGCCCTGGCGCTGCAGCAGCTCGTTGCACCGGCTGAACGGTTTCGACCCGAAGAATCCCGATCGGGCCGACAGCGGGGACGGGTGGGCGCTCTCGACGTACGGCACCTCACCCAGATGCGGTGCGAGGTTGCGGGCGTCGCGGCCCCACAGGATCGCGACCAGCGGTCCGCCGCGCTCCACCAGTCCGCTGATCGCGGCGGCGGTCACGGTCTCCCAACCCTTGCCGCGGTGACTCGCGGGCGTGCCCGGTCGCACGGTCAGCACCCGGTTGAGCAGCAGCACCCCGCGCTCGCTCCACGGCGACAGGTCACCGGTCGAGGGCCTGGGCACCCCGAGATCGGACCCCAGCTCGGTGTAGATGTTCATCAGGCTGCGCGGGATCGGGTGGACGTCCGGCGCCACCGAGAACGACAAGCCGACGGCGTGCCCGGGGGTCGGATACGGGTCCTGGCCGACGATCAGTACGCGCACCTCGTCCATCGGCCCGGAGAAAGCACGCAGCACGTTCTCCGACGCCGGAAGGTATCCGCGGCCGGCGGCGAGTTCGGCACGCAGGAACTCCCCGCACGCAGTCAGCGCGTCCGCCGCCGGGGTGAGGCTGGGCACCCAGCTGGGGTGGACGAGTTCGGCCAACGGCTTGGGCATGAGCACAAACCTACGACGGTGAACGCGGTATGGAACACGCGAACCGTCCGCGACGTTCATCCAGATGTGCACAAGCATTACAACGGCCTGAAGACGGCCCTGCTCTTCGGCGCCATCTGGGCGCTGCTGCTGGGTGTCGGATCGCTCATCGGTGGCGGCAAGTTCATCTGGGTGTTCGCGCTGATCGGCGTGGCGACGACGTTCTACGGCTACTGGAACAGCGACAAGCTGGCCCTGCGCGCGATGCAGGCCTACCCGGTGAGCGAGATCCAGGCGCCGCAGATGTACCGCATCGTCCGCGAACTCTCCAACGCCGCAGGCAAGCCGATGCCGCGGTTGTACATCTCTCCCACGCAGGCACCGAACGCGTTCGCGACCGGCCGCAACCCCAAGAATGCAGCGGTCTGCTGCACCGAGGGCATCCTGGAACTGCTGGACGAGCGTGAACTGCGAGCGGTGCTCGGGCATGAACTGATGCACGTCTACAACCGCGACATCCTGACCTCGTCCATCGCGGCGGCGCTCGCCGGAATCGTCACCTCCGTCGCACAGATGATGATGTTCGCGGGCGCGCTGGGTGGCAGCGACGAGAACCGTCCGAACCCCATCGCGATGCTGCTGATGGCCTTCCTCGCGCCGTTCGCGGCGATGATCATCCAGTTCGCGATCAGCCGCACTCGCGAGTACGACGCGGACGAGGACGGCTCCCGACTCACCGGCGACCCGCTCGCGCTCGCGTCCGCGCTCGCGAAGCTGGAACACGGAGTTGCCCGCGCCCCGTTGGCCCCGACCCCGAAGGTCGTCAACGCCAGCCACATGATGATCGCGAACCCGTTCCGGGCGCAGGACGTGTCCCGACTGATGTCGACCCACCCCTCGACCGCCGACCGCATCGCCCGACTGCAGGCGATGGCGCAGCGAGGTCTGTGAGTCGCACGTTCGGGGTGAACTCTCGAAGGACGTTCGTATAACGCTGTGTCACAACAGTCGACGTGGCGGGCAGTGAGGTGCAGACTGACCCTCGAGCCGAAGTCGGTCCGTGCTGGAGATGGCCGTGCAGCGGCGCATCCCCGAACCGTCAAGGAGCTCCTTCCATGCAGTCAGCCCGCCTGCTCGGCGCTGCCGCGACCGTCGCGCTCGCCGCGTCGTTCGCTGCATCGCCCTCGGCCCTCGCCGCCACGAACGTCGGCGACGGCCCGATCAGCCCTAATCTCACCAAGATCAGCCTGCTCAACACCAACGACTTCCACGGTCACTTCACCAAGGACTTCGCCTGCACCGTCACCACAGCGCAGAACGAACTCGGGGCGACGTTCCTGTCGGCCGGTGACAACGTCGGCGGTACGCCGTTCGCGTCCGCTTCGCAGAACGACGTGCCGGCGATCGACTACCTGAACGCGCTCGACCTGAAGGCGTCGGCCGTCGGAAACCACGAGTTCGACAAGGGCTTCGCCGACCTCACCGGACGCGTCCAGGCCCGTGCGAACTGGACCTACCTCGGAGCGAACGTCTACCGGGCGGGCACCACCACCCCGGCGCTGCCGGCGTACAAGGTGATCGATGTGAACGGCGTGAAGGTGGGCGTCGTCGGCGCGGTCACCTCCGACGTCCCGTCGCTGGTCGCCGGCGACGGCATCAGCGGTCTCACCTTCGGCGACCCGGTCGCTGCCGTGAACCGCACCGCAGCACAGCTCAAGGACGGTGACGCCTCCAACGGTGAGGCGGACGTCGTCGTCGCCGAGTACCACGAGGGCGCCGCCGGGGGCGGGGACGCCACCCTCGCCTCGCAGACTGCGCGGGGTGGAATCTTCGCCAAGATCGTGAACGGGACCGCTGCGAGCGTGGACGCGATCTTCACCGGTCACACCCACCAGATCTACGCCTGGGACGCACCCGCTCCCGGTGGCGGCACGCGCCCGGTCATCCAGACCGACTACTACGCCTCCCACCTCGGTGTGCTGCAACTCGGTTATGACCCGACCACCAAGAAGGTCACCCAGTACTCCGTGACCAACCGCGAGGTCACCGCAACCACTGCGGCCTGTGAAGCCGACGCTCGTTACCGGTCCGCCGCCACGATCGTCGACAACGCCAATGCGCGCGCCGATGTCATCGGCAAGCAGCCGGTCGGCAAGATCACCGCCGACATCACCACGGCCCTCAAGCCGGACGGCAGCCGCGACGACCGCTTGCGCGAGTCGACCCTGTCGAACCTCATCGCCCAGTCGTACGTCGACTCGATCAACAAGCCGGGTCGCCCCGGCGGTGTCGAGATCGGTGTGATGAACCCCGGCGGCGTGCGTGCCGACCTGAAGTACGGCACCGACGGCACGATTACCTATGCCGATGTCGCGGCGATCATGCCGTTCAACAACACGGTGCAGACCATCGAGGTCACCGGCGCGCAGTTCAAGCAGGTGCTGGAGCAGCAGTGGCAGCCCGAGGGCAGTTCGCGTGCGTTCCTCAAGCTCGGACTGAGCAAGAACGTCACCTACACCTACGACCCGAGCGCGGCCGCCGGTTCGCGGATCACCTCGGTCACTGTCGACGGGCAGCCCCTCGACATGGGCAAGACCTACACGGTCGCGTCCAACTCCTTCCTGGTCGGCGGTGGTGACAACTTCACCGCGTTCGAGGCGGCAGACGCGACGCGTAAGGACTCCGGCCTGATCGACCAGTCGCTGTTCGTCGAATGGTTCAAGGACCACAACCCCGCAAGCCCCTCGTTCGCCAAGAACGGTGTGGCCGTCGAAAACCAGCCGAAGGCGGTCACCCAGGGTGAAGAGGTCACGTTCACGGTGTCCGGGCTCGACATGACCAGCGCGGGTGCCCCGACCACGACCGAGGTCGAGGTCTTCCTGGGCACCCAGTCGCTCGGCACTTTCCCGGTGCAGAAGGTGCTGACCACGGCGCCCCCGTTCCCCACGCGTAACGAGACCGCGACGATCACTGTCAAGATCCCGGCCGACGCGATGACCGGAGCACAGCAGCTCTTCGTCAAGGCCGCGCAGACCGGCACGACCGTCACCATGCCGGTCACCGTGGTGGCCGCGGACCAGCCGAGCCCGACGTCGACCCCGACGGCTTCGCCCACCGGCACCGAGTCGCCGACGGCTTCGCCCACCGGCACCGAGTCGCCGACGGCTTCGCCCACCGGCACCGAGTCGCCGACGGCTTCGCCCACCGGCACCCCGACCAGCACGCCGACCAGCACGCCGACCAGCACGCCGACCAGCACGCCGACCAGCACGCCGACCAGCACCGTGACCGGCCCGCCCGTCGTGACCGACGGTGACCAGAGCGGCGGATCGTCATCGAGCAACGGCGGTCTGTTCGCCGGTGCCGGTGCGCTGTTCGCGATGCTCCTCGCCGGAGCCTGGGTGCTCGGACGTCGCCTGAGCTGACTACGCCCGTAGTCCAGGGAACCAGTCGTAACAGCGACCGCTTCCCGAGGACGTCGAAAACGGACGCCGTCGTGGCTCGACCACGGCGGCGTCCGTGCGTCCACAGCGGTTGTGGATACCGTGACCGGGTGAGCGCGCCGACCCGGATCCACACCCGAAATGCGACCTTCCAGCAGTGGCAGGCGTTGCTGACCAACCGCACCAAGCGGCATCGTCAGGCCCAGTTCCTGGTACACGGGGTGCGGCCGATCACGCTCGCGATCGATGGCGGCTGGGAGCTGCTCGCGCTCATCCGCCCGAACGACGGGCACCGATCGAAGTGGGCGGCGCGGGTGTGGGACGAGGCGTTCTGTCAGCGGGTCGAGATGCCCGCCGACATGGTGCGCGAACTTGGCGACCGTGCCGACACCGCACCGGAACTCGTCGCGGTGGTCGCAATGCCGCCGGACGATCTCGACCGACTCCGCGCACCCGATCCGCTGCTCGTCGTGTTCGACCGGCCGACGCAACCAGGCAACATCGGCACCCTGCAACGGTCTATGGACGCCTTCGGTGCGACCGGTCTGATCGTCACCGGGCACGCCACCGACCCGTACGACCCGAAGGCGGTGCGTGCGTCCACGGGTTCGTGCTTCAACATCCCGACCGTCCGGCTCGATTCGGCCGACGTGGTTCTGAACTGGATTGCCGGACAGTCCGATTCATGGCGAGTGCTGGGCACGGACGAGGGCGGCGAGCAGGATCTGCGCGCGGTCGACCTCACCGGACCGACACTGCTGGTCGTGGGCAACGAGACCCGCGGCATCAGCCACGCTTGGCGCGAGGCGTGCGATCAGGTGGTCAGCATCCCGATGGTCGGAGGCACGAGTTCGTTGAACGCAGCAGTTGCCGGTTCGATCGTGCTGCACGAGGCTCTGCGACAGCGGCAGGTCTGAGAGCGAGCATCGGGTCGCCTGGCAGAGTGGGCGTATGGCCATCCTGTTGCAGACCGAAGCGGTCGAACGCGCCCGGCTGATCGCCGGCATCTCCTACACCGTTGACCTCGACCTCACGCTCGGTGACACCGAGTTCGGGTCTCGCACCGTCGTCCGCTTCTCATGCAGCGAACCAGGCGCGTCCACGTTCATCGATCTCAAGGCAGTGTCGGTCGAGTCGATCACGCTGAACGGCAACGATATTCACCCATCCGCGATCTCGGACGGCCGGCTCACCCTCACCCAGCTGCAGCAGGCCAACGAACTCTCGGTCACCGCTCGCATGGCCTATACCCGCGACGCTCAGGGTCTGCACCGTGCGGTCGACCCGGCGGACGAGAAGGCGTACGTGTACGGGATGTCGTTCCTGGACGCGGCACCGCAGATCTTTCCCTGCTTCGACCAACCCGACCTGAAGGCCGGCTACGACCTGACGGTCACCGCGCCGCAGGACTGGGTGGTCGCCGGTAACAGCGCCGCGAAGCAGACATCCCCTGGTCGCTGGGAGTTCGAGACGTCCAAGCCTCTGGCGACGTACTTCTTCACGATCTGCGCCGGACCCTACGAGACGGTGCGTGATGAGCACCGCGGCATTCCGCTCGCGTTGCACGCCCGAGCCTCGCTCGGGCAGGACCTGCGTCGTCATGCCCCGCAGATGCTGGATGTGACCAAGCAGGGGCTGGACTACTTCGAGGACCTCTTCGGCATCGACTACCCGTGGGGCGAGTACCACCAATTCTTCGTGCCCGAGTTCAATGCCGGCGCGATGGAGAACCCCGGCTGCGTGACCTTCCGCGACCAGTACATCTTCCGCGGTTCTGTCGGTCGCGCCGAGATCATGCAACGCAGCAACACGATCCTGCACGAGATGGCACACATGTGGTTCGGCGACCTGGTGAGCATGAAGTGGTGGGACGATCTGTGGCTCAACGAATCGTTCGCCGAGTACATGGCGCACCGAGCATGCTCCGCGGCAACGGAATTCGACGACGCCTGGGTCGATTTTGGGATCAGTCGCAAGAACTGGGGCTACGCCGCCGACCGTGCGCCGTCCACCCATCCCATCGCCGGCAACGCTGCCGACGACACCGACTCCGCGCTCACCAATTTCGACGGCATCTCCTACGCGAAGGGGTGCTCTGCATTGCGTCAGCTCGCGCTGTATGTCGGTGACGACGCATTCGTCGGGGGAGTGCGCGACTACCTGCGTGATCACTCCTACGGCAACGCGACGCTTGCCGACTTCCTGGACGCGATCAGCGCGCACACCGATGTCGATCTGGACGCGTGGTCCAAGGGTTGGCTCGAGACCGCCGGCACGGACGAGATCGCCGTCGTGGTCGACGGTGACCCGATCGGTGTGGTGGAGGCGGTGCGCACGACGCCCGAAGCGCACCCGGCGGACCGACCGCACATGCTCGACATCGCAGGCTTCTGCGGCGGTAAGGAGGTATGGCGCACACCGGTTTTCACCCTCGGTGCCACGTCAGGAGAGCAGACGCCGTTGACCGGGCTGGAGCGTCCGAAGCTGTTGGTGCCGAACGCCTCCGACCTCACCTGGACGATCCCGGTGTTCGACGACAACACCCTTGCCGCGATGCCGGACGAACTGCCGAAGGTCGAAGACCCGCAGGTGAGGCAGGTCGTCTGGGCCGGCCTGCTCAACGGCATGGCCCTGTCCACCGTCGACCCACAAACCGTGCTGGCGGTGTTCGAGGCGTCGTTCCCGACCGAGGAGAACGAGTCGTTGCGGCACTGGACGGCTCGTCTCGTGCGGCGCAGGCTCGGATACTTCCTGCCGGACGCAGAGAGGCAGGAGGCGACCGAGCGCATCGCGGTTGCAGCGACCGTCGCGCTTGATGCGGCCGACGCGGAGCGCGCGGTCACTCCTGGTCGTCTGCTGGCAGCGACCTCGAGTCACGAGGGTCTGCTGCGCCGGTGGGTGGCTGCAGAGGACCTACCCGACGCACTCGCGGGCGACCTGGACGTGAGGTGGACCGCACTGACCCGTCTCGCCCAACTCGGCCATGCGGACGATGCGGCGATCGACGCGTTCGCGGCGCAGGACCGCACGATGGCCGGCGAACAGAATGCGTTGCGGGCCAAGGCTGTTCGCCCGACTCCCGAGGCGAAGGAATGGGCATGGACCCAGTTGGAGTCCAACTCCTCATTGTCGAACTACGAGGCACTCGCGATCGCAGAGACCATCTTCGTCGCGCCGTCGTCAGAACTGGTTCGTCCTCACGTCGAGCGCTACTTCCGCGTGCTGCCGAAGTTGGCCGACCGCCTCGGCGAGTTCGCCTCGCAGAAGATCGCGGCTGCCGCTTTCCCGGTCGGGGTCACCGAGCAGGCGACGTCGGACGCCGCGCAGGAAGCGTTGCGATCCGGGCGCATGACTGCAAACGTCCGACGAGCCATCGTCGACGGCACCGCCGAACTCGACGAGGCACTCGCCTCGCTGCAGCGGTTCGGTCGATGACGTCGAGGACCGAACACACGCTGCTCGTCGTCGACACGGACGGTCGCGAACTGCACCGCGTCGGTGACGTGGATGCGGTGCGTCCGATCGCGTCCGTCGGCAAGCTGCTGCTGCTCGCGTACGTCGCCGCCGAACTGGATGCCGAGCGGTTGGACGGGGCTGAACTGCTCGCCAAGGAATCCGTACTGCGAGTGCAGGACTCGGGCTTGTGGCAGCACCTCGATGCTGCCGCCCTGTCGGTACTGGACTGTTGCCGACTGGTCGCGGTGGTCAGCGACAACCTCGCCACGAACGTCCTGCTGGAGCGGGCGGGGCTCGACCGGGTGCGTGAGTTCGCCACCGGCCTCGACGTCACCCCGTACGAACTGCTCGACTTCATCCGTGACGAGCGCGGGCCGGACACGGCGCCGACCTTCGCCCTCGGCTCGGCTGCGTCGCTGATCCGGTTCATGGGGTTGGTGCACCACGGTGTGGTGTCGGCAAGGGTGCGTGACTGGATGAAGCTGAACGTCGACCTCAGTCTGTCGGCCGGTGTGCTCGCGCTCGATCCGCTCGCCCACATCGACGACGAACCCGGTCTGCTGAACAAGACGGGTTCGGACGACGGAGTGCGGGTGGACCTCGGCTCGATCACCTCGAACGGACGCACCGTGCACTACTGCGCGATGGCCCACTGGCAGCCGGGGGAGCCGTTCACCCGGCGGATCGCCGGGGAGATGCGCTCGCTGGCGCAGCAGACGCTGCTCGCCTGAAGGACGGACGGCGGCCCCGCCGAAGCGGGACCGCCGTCGTGTTCGGCGAACGTCAGGGAACGATCACCGACAGCGTCTCCGCGACGCAGGCCGGCTTGTCCTGGCCCTCGATCTCGATGACGCACTTGGTCGTCACGGTGAAGCCCAGGGACGACGGTTCGACCGACACGATCTCGAAGCCGCCGCGCACCTTCGAACCCACCGGAACGGGGTTGGGGAAGCGCACCTTGTTCGAGCCGTAGTTGACGCCCATCTTCACGCCTTCGACCGTGTAGACCTCCCACGAGAGCATCGGCAACAGCGACAGCGTCATGTACCCGTGGACGATGGTGCCACCGAACGGTCCCGACTTCGCCTTCTCGACGTCGACGTGGATCCACTGGTGGTCACCGGTGGCCTCAGCGAACTGGTTGACCGCGTCTTGGGTGACTTCATGCCACTCGCTGTAGCCGAGGTGTTCGCCCACAGCGGCCTGGAGGTCTTCGATTCCGTTGAAAACACGCATGATTCAGTCCTTCGGTCCACCGGCGACGTACAGCACCTGGCCGCTGACGAAGCCCGCGTCCTCACGGCAGAAGAACGACGCCGCAGCAGCGATGTCGTCCGGACGGCCCACGCGCGCCACCGGGATCTGGGTGGCCGCGGCCTTCTGGAACTCATCGAAGTCCATGCCGACGCGCTCGGCCGTGGCCGCGGTCATGTCGGTCACGATGAATCCCGGGGCGATGGCGTTGGCGGTGATGCCGAACTTGCCGAGTTCGATCGCGAGGGTCTTGGTGAAGCCCTGCAGACCGGCCTTGGCCGCCGCGTAGTTGGCCTGGCCGCGGTTGCCCAGTGCCGAGGTCGACGAGAGGTTCACCACGCGTCCGAACTTCGCCTCGGTCATGTACTTCTGGGTCGCGCGGGTCATCAGGAAGCTGCCGCGAAGGTGCACGTTCATGACGGTGTCCCAGTCGTCCACGCTCATCTTGAACAGCAGGTTGTCGCGCAGCACGCCGGCGTTGTTGATCAGCGCGGTCGGCGCACCGAGTTCGGACGCGATGCGCTCGACGGCGGCGTTGACGGCCTCCTCGTTCGAGACATCGCAACCGACGGCGAGGGCCTCGCCGCCCGATTCCTTGATCTTGTCGACGACGTTCTGGCAGGCGGCCTCGTCAAGGTCGACCACGGCGACCTTGAAGCCGTCCGAGGCCAGGCGCTCGGCCACGGCTGCGCCGATTCCTCGGGCTGCTCCGGTCACGATCGCGGTGCGTGCTTCAGTCACTGCTGTTCCCTTCGTCGGATGCGCTCCTGGGTGGAGCCGAAAACATGTGATCAGTGTCTCTCATCGGGGCGTGACAAAGACGAAAGGTGGGTTGGGTGCCGACGATCGAGTTCACCGGCTACGTTCGCGCCGTCCCGGCGGCGGGTTGGCTCGCGATCCGGCTGCGGTTGGTCGTGCGTGGATGAATTCGGCTGTTGCGCATGGGCCGCGCCCGCGGGATTCGCGGTGCGTGTTCAGCGACGGCAGGTGCCGTCGGTGCGGTTCGTGTCGCGGTGATCGAAGGTGCAACGAAATTCATCGCTATTCGACCACTGCGGGTGTGCCGGTCCGCGTTTGCTCGGTGGTAGCAAACGAAGGTGGCCACCCCATCGGGTGGCCACCTTCGTCATGGTGGGCTCGCTCCTCAGAGACGCTGTCCAGCATCTTGGGTCACGCTCCGCTCCGGCTGGCGCTCAGAGGCCGAGGTCGCGCCCGATGAGCTCCTTCATGATCTCGTTCGAGCCGGCCCAGATCTTCGTCACGCGGGCGTCTCGCCAGGCGCGGGCCACGCGGTACTCGTTCATGAAGCCGTATCCACCGTGCAACTGGACGCACTCGTCCAGCACCTTGTTCTGCACCTCGGCGGAGAACCACTTGGCCTTCGCCGCGTCGATCGGGGTCAGCTTGCCCTCCGCATGGGCGGCGATGCAGTCGTCGACGTACGCCTCGGTGACCTCGATCTGGGTGACCAGCTCGGCGATCTTGAACTTGTTGTGCTGGAAGGAACCGATCGACTGCCCGAACGCCTTGCGCTCCTTGGTGTACTCGATCGTCTCCAGCAGAATCTGCTTGGCGTGCGCGGTGTTCGACACGGCAGCTCCGACGCGTTCCTGCGGCAGGCGCTGCATCATCGAGATGAAGCCCATGCCCTCCTCGCCGATGCGGTTGGCGTCGGGCACGCGGACGTTCTCGAAGAACAGCTCGGACGTGTCGGACTCGACCTGGCCGACCTTGTCCAGCTTGTTGCCCTTGGTGAAGCCGGGCATGTCGGCCTCGAGCATGAACAGCGTGATGCCCTTCGAACCCCTGCTCGGGTCGGTGCGGACGGCGACGATCGCGATGTCGCACTGGTGGCCGTTGGTGATGAAGGTCTTGGAGCCGTTGATGATCCAGTCGTCGCCGTCGCGAACACCGGTGGTCTTCAGTGCGGCGAGGTCGGAACCGCCGGAGGGCTCGGTCATGCCGATCGCGCAGATCAGGTCGCCGGCAGCCATTGCCGGCAACCACTTCTGCTTCTGCTCCTGCGTGCCCAGGTCGACCAGGTAGGGCGGGCAGACATCGGAGTGGATGCCGAAGCAGCTGGAGACGGCGGCATTGAAGGCGGCGATCTCCTCGGCGGCGACCGCATTGAATCGGTAGTCGTCCGCGCCGGCCCCGCCGAACTCCTCGGGGATGTCGAGGCCGAGCAGGCCCTGGCGGCCGGCTTCCTTCCAGATGTCCCGTGGAATCACCTTCTGCTCGAGCATCTCCTCGGCACGCGGCTTGAGGGTGCGGTCGACGAATTCGCGGACGGAGGCGCGGAAGGCCTCGTGGTCCTCGGTGTAGACGTTGCGGGGCATGGCGTACTTCCTTATACACAGGCGGCTCGGGAGCGCTGACTAAGCGCTTGCTTAGCGTCTCATTCCGGGGAATCCTCGTCAATGAGTGGGGCGCACCCTGTGCGGCGAGCGCGTAGGGTTTGGCCGGCGACAAGGAGCTGCAGCGGATGACTGTCGACACGACGACAACGCGTGACCGGTTACTCGATGCTGCTCGGATCTCTTTTGCCCGCAAGGGATTTCACGGGACGACAACGCGTGACATCGCGTCCGCCGCCGGCTTGTCGCCGGCCGGCGTCTACGTACACCACCGCAGCAAAGAGGCGATGCTGTTCGAGATCAGTCGGGCCGGGCACGAACGGATCACCGATCGTGTGGAGGCGGCAGCGGGTGCCGACGGCGACGCCCGGACGCGGCTGCGCGCGATCGTCCACGAACTCGTCCTCACCCACGCGATCGATCATGAGACGGCCCGCGTCGTGAACTACGAACTCGAAGCACTCACGCCCGAGCACCGCGAGGTCATCGAGCGTCTGCGCGGACGCATCCAGCACAGTCTGCGCCGCACCGTCCAGGACGGAGTCGACGCCGGTGTGTTCAGCATCGACCAGGTGGGTATGACCGCCAACGCGATCAGCGGGATGTGCGTGGACGTCGCGCGTTGGTACGAGGCGGACGCGCGGTGGACGCCGGAGCGCATCGCCGACCATTTCGCCGACATCGCACTGCGGATGGTCAGTTCGTCCTGACCGAAGTCAGCGCAGAAACAAGGAGGGTTTTGCTCCGCGAGAAGGAGACTTTCCCTTCTCGCGGAGCAACTGTCTCCTCGCTGAGTCAGCGGTAGTTCGTGTATTGCAGCGCGACGTCCAGGTCGGACGCCTTGAGCAGGCGCTGCACTTCCTGCAGGTCATCGCGTGACTTGCTGCTGACCTTGAGTTCGTCGCCCTCGATGCGTGCCTTGACCGACTTCGGGCCTTCGTCACGGATGATCTTGCTGATCTTCTTCGCGTTCTCCTGCGACAGGCCCTCCTTGAGAGTGCCCTCGAGTCGGTAGATCTTGCCGAACAGCTTCGGCTCGCCGTCGTTGCTGAGCTCGATCGACTTCAGTGACACGCCCCGCTTGACCAGCTTGGTCTGAAACACGTCGAGCACGGCCAGGCAGCGCTCGGTCGCGTTCGCCTCGATCAGGATCTTCTCGCCCGACCACTCGAGTTTGGCGTCGACGTTCTTGAAGTCGTACCGCGTCGAGATCTCCTTGGCGGCCTGGGTCAGAGCGTTGCTGACCTCCTGCTTGTCGACCTTGCTGACGATGTCGAACGATGAGTCGGCCATGGCGGGCTCCTTCGGGTCGGGGCAGTCGTGATCGGCACCGAGCGTACGCGGACGCCTGGTGGTCGTGCAGGCCCGTCGGCCGCCTCGATCCGATACCGTGCTGCGGGCCACCACAACCGAGAGGCTCCGCTCTTGTCAGACAAGACCACGGCCGTCAACGAGCAGGAAAGCAAGCACGGTCACACCGACGACCTGCATCGCGGACTCAAGGCGCGTCACCTGAACATGATCGCCATCGGCGGTGCGATCGGCACCGGTCTGTTTCTCGCGTCCGGTGGCACGATCAGCGAAGCCGGCCCGGGTGGCGCGCTGCTGGCGTACGCCCTCATCGGACTCATGGTCTTCATGCTGATGCAGAGTCTGGGGGAGATGTCGACCTTCCTGCCGGTGGCCGACTCGTTCCAAGCGTACGGCACCCGCTTCGTCTCGCCGTCCTTCGGCTTCGCGCAGGGCTGGAACTACTGGTTCAACTGGGCGATCACCGTCGCGGCCGAACTCGTCGCCGCCGCACTGGTGATGAAGTACTGGCTGCCGGACGTGCCCTCGTGGGTGTGGTCGGCCGTCTTCTTGGCGATTCTGTTCGGACTCAACGCTTTTCACGTGAAGGCGTTCGGCGAGAGCGAGTTCATCTTCTCCGCGATCAAGGTCATCACTGTGATCGTGTTCCTCGGTATCGGCCTGCTGATGATCCTCGGCGTCATGGGTGGCGACTCGCCCGGATTCTCCAACTGGACGCGTGGTGAGGCGCCTTTCGTCGGCGGTATCGGCGGCATCCTCGCGATCTTCATGATCGCCGGCTTCTCGTTCCAGGGCACCGAGATGGTGGCTGTCGCCTCCGGTGAGGCGGAGAACCCCGAGAAGACGATCCCGAAGGCGATCCGCGCGGTGTTCTGGCGGATCCTGCTGTTCTACATCGGTGCGATCGCGATCATCGGCTTCCTCATTCCCTACACCGACAAGCGACTGCTGTCGGCGTCGGAGAACGAGGACATCACCATCGCCCCGTTCACGCTCGTCTTCGACCAGGCCGGTATCGCGTTCGCGGCCGCCGTGATGAACGCGGTCATCCTCACCGCGATCCTGTCCGCCGGTAACTCCGGTCTCTACGTCTCCAGCCGCATGCTGTTCGGCCTGGCGCGCGACGGCAAAGCACCGGCAATCTTCGGTCGGCTCAACAAGCGGGGCATCCCGATGCCGGCTCTGCTCGCGACCACGGCGATCGGTGGACTCTGTTTCATCACCAGTCTCGCCGGTGACGGCGTCGCCTACACCTGGCTGGTGAACGCGTCCGGACTCGCGGGCTTCATCACCTGGTGCGGAATCGCCTGGAGCCACTACAAGTTCCGCCGTGCGTACGTGGCCCAGGGTGGCGACGTGAACGACCTGCCGTTCAAGGCGCTGTGGTTCCCGCTCGGCCCGGTGCTCGCCCTCGGCATGTGTGTGCTCGTCATCATCGGTCAGAACTACGAGGCCTGGCTGACCTCGACGCCCGACATGAAGGGACTGCTGTCCTCCTACCTGGGCCTGCCGTTGTTCCTGGCTCTCTGGTGGGGGCACAAGCTGGCCACCAAGGCACCCAAGGTGAAGCCGGAAGATGCGGATCTCTCCCGTCACTGACCTGGACGGGTTGGTGGCTGAGTGCGGAGTTGGAACTGCGCCGATGGCCACCGACTCAGGCGGTGGCCACCAACTGCTCACCACGACGTCCGGATCCGATTGGCTCGGACGCGGGCGGATTGCTACCCTTACACGCGCACTACGCCAGGTTGCCCGAGCGGCCAATGGGAGCGGACTGTAAATCCGTCGCGAAAGCTACGAAGGTTCGAATCCTTCACCTGGCACCACGTGCAGAAGGCCCCGGCTCCGTCCGGGGCCTTCGCCTTTTCGAACCAGCAGGGGAGTGGACGTGGAGCGGGCGACGAAGAGCAGCATCTGGTTGCTGCTGGTCGTGTTGGCGGCGTTGTCGATGCTCGGCCCGTTCTCGATCGACACTCCTTTCCCGGCGTTCAGCAGGATGGGGCGCGAGTTCTCCGTCAGCACCGACGACATGCAGTTGGTCGTGACCGCCTACATGCTCGCTTTCGCATTGATGAGTCCCTTCCACGGTCCCATCTCGGACGCGGTCGGTCGCCGCCCGGTCATGCTCGCCGGCCTGTCGATGTACGCCGTCGCGTCGGTCGGTTGTGCCCTCTCGACCAGCTTGCCGATGCTGCTCGGTTTCCGTGTGTTGCAAGGGCTTTCGGCCGGTGGGGGAGTGATCGTCTCTCGTGCCGTGATCCGCGACATGTTCGAGGGCGCCGAGGCGCAGCGGCTGATGAGCCGAGTCACGATGATCTTCGGTGTGGCCCCGGCCGTCGCGCCGATCGTGGGTGGCTGGTTGCTGACGATGGGGTCGTGGCGCGCGATCTTCTACTTCCTGGTGGGCGTCGCTGTCGTGCTGATGGCGTTGGTGATCTTCGTACTGCCGGAGTCGCACCCGCGTGAGCGGCGGACGGCGTTCACCCCCTCGGCGATCTTCGGCGGCCTGGTGGAAGCCGGACGTTCGCCTGCCTTTCACCGGGTGTCCTGGGCCGCATCGCTGAGCTTCGCCGGCCAGTTCCTCTACATCGGCGCCGCGCCGATCTTCGTGATGGACCTGCTCGGCAAGGGCGAGCAGGACTTCTGGATGTTCTTCGTGCCGATGATCTCAGGGGTCGTGCTCGGTTCGTGGATCAGTTCGCGAACGAGTGGCCACGTCACGATCAACCGATTGGTCAGTGCCGCAATGGCATTCGCGTTGTTCGGCGCACTCGTGAACCTGGCGTTCGCGGTCATCCCGGCGACCCAGGGTCTGCCCTACGCGGTCATCGGCCCGGCCCTGATCGCAGTGGGAACCGGCGCGTCCTACCCGGCACTGCAACTGACCCTGCTCGACATGTTTCCCGGCAGCCGCGGGGCGACGGTGTCCCTGTTCACTTTCTTCACCCTGGTGCTGAACGGCTCCATGGCGGGGTTCGTCGCACCACATGTCACGGGCTCGTTCGCGCAGATGGCCCTCATGGCGCTCGCTCTGGAGATCGTCGCGGTCTTGTTCTGGATGAGCCACCTGCGCCACAGGCCGGGTGCGGGAGGCAAGCTGATGCGCCCCAAGGTGCATCCCGTTCCGACTCCGTCGGGCCAGTGAGCAGCTACCTGACTCTCTCCTCGCGCACCGACCGGGTAGCCGCGATCGAGATCAAGCGCTCCCGCTTCCTCGCGGTGGTCCGCCGGGTGGGCGACGAGGACGCCGCCCGCGCATTGGTGGCCGACCTGCGCAAGCAGCACCACGACGCCCGACATCACTGCAGCGCATTCATCCTCGGGCCGACACCCTCGATCGAGCGGTCGAACGACGACGGCGAGCCTGCCGGTACTGCGGGTGGCCCGATGCTCGACGTGCTGCGTGGACGCGAACTCAGCGACGTCGCAGCGGTTGTCGTCCGATGGTTCGGCGGCACGCTGCTCGGAGCCGGCGGTCTCGTCCGCGCGTACGGCGATGCGGTCGCGGCGGCGCTCGACGGTGCACCGCTCGTCCGGCGGGCTCAGGACGACCTTTTCGACCTGTCGGTCTCCCATGCGGACGCCGGCAAGGTCGAGTCGGATCTGCGGGCCCGGGGCGTCGGTGTGCTCGGCGTCGACTACCTCGACCGGGCGTTGCTGCACCTGGCCGGAGACCTCGACGACCTGGCTCCCGCGGTCGCCGAGATCACCTCGGGCGCAGGCATATTGCAACCGGCCGGCACACGTTGGGTGGACCGCCCGACGTGACAGGCGCTCAGTTGCCGGCGTCGGTGACACCCTCGTAGAGTCCGACATCGTTGCCGTCGGGGTCACGGAAGATCGCCCACCAACTCGTCTCGGAGATGGGGTTCTTCTCCATCACGACCTCGCCGCCGGTCTCCTTCACCTTCGCGAGGGTCTGCTCGATCGAGTCGACCTCGACGTACGAGCGCGGCTGGGTGAAACCGTCGCTGCGAGGCGCGAGGCCGCCGCCGCTGATCTTGTTGGGTGCCTGCCACATCGGGTAGCCCTCGTAGCCGGGCACTTCCGCGATCTGCCAGCCGAAGAGGTTGCCGTAGAACTCCGAGGCCTTCTTCGTGTCGGCCACCGGGATGTCGATGTGCGTGATGTCGCCGTGGGGCATGTCGATCCCTCCGCTGAATGGACGCGCCGGTCGGCGACGCCCGAGCCTGCCGATCCAAGGGTACGCGCTCCTTGCTGCGCCCGCTCTCATCATCGGTTCGTCGGTGATGCTGTTGTCCGGCGCGGACGCAGACGGTCAGGGCGGGAGCGTCCGGAACGCCCGGACGGTGCCGGTGGAGTTCGCGTTCGGCTGCCCGCTCTCGATCTACCTGTGCGCGTGTGCCCTGCGCGCACTGCTTCACCAGGACCGTCCGCTACACCCGTAGTCGATGAAGGCGGTCGCACCAACGGCCGCTGCACGGCCGGTCTACGGTGCTTCGGTGTCCACTTCGCTGCGCCTGACCGATCCCGCCGGACGACGGCTGCTCGCGACCGCTGTGACTGGTTCCGGGCTCGTGTTCCTCGACGGCACGGTCGCCAATGTCGCGCTCCCGAGGATCGGCACCGAGCTCGACGCCGAACTCGCCGGACTGCAGTGGGTGGTCAACGGCTACACGCTGGCGCTCGCCTCGCTCATCCTGGTCGGCGGGTCGCTGGGTGACCGACTCGGACGCAAACGTGTCTTCGGCTGGGGCACAGTCGGAATCACCTGGGCGCTGACGGCATGGCCGGGGCAGGGCGCACTCGCCGCAGCGGTGGTGGGTGTGGTCGCGGGGGTCGCGTTCGTGGTGGCGCAGCGGCACGCGTCCCACCCGATGACTCCGCCGCAGTTGTTCGCCAGTCGTGTGTTCACGGTAATCAACGTCGTCACGTTGTTCGTCTACGCGGCGCTCGCGGGAAGCATGTTCTTCCTCGCCGTCTACCTGCAGGTGACCGCCGGGTGGACGCCGCTCGAAGCCGGGGCCGCGACCGTTCCGGTGTCGGTCGTGATGCTGTTCCTCGCCTCCTGGTTCGGCGGGTACGCCGCGAGGCACGGAGCTCGGACGCCGATGGTCGACGGCGCCCTGGTGCTCGCCGCCGGACTCGCACTGCTCGCCCTCGCCCCCGACCGACCGAACTTTCTGCTGCACATCCTCCCCGGCGTCCTGCTGCAGGGCTTCGGACTGTCGATGCTGGTCGCGCCACTCACCGGCACGGTGCTCGCCGCCGTTCCCGACAGCCGGTCCGGGGTCGCGTCCGGCATCAACAACGCGGTCTCGCGGACCGCGGGGCTCCTCGCGATCGCGGCGCTGCCACTCCTGGTCGGACTGTCCGGGGATGATTACCGCATCCCGCACAAGGTGGCGGACGCCTACCGCGCGTCGATGTGGTGGTGCGCCGGGTGGGTGCTCGTCGGCGCTGCACTGACGTTCGTCGGCTTGCGTCCGGACGGGCAGCGCCGATGACGGATCCCGGCCGCTGTTGCGACCGGGATCCTTTACTACGGGTGTAGTCAGCAGTCACTGTCGGGCGCGTAGGCGAACCAACCTGCACCGCCCGGCTCTCCATCGAACCGTGCACGACCGTCGAGGTTCTGGATGCCGGGGAAGTACTCCTTCTGGACCTCGTCGTCGGAGTCGCGGATGTGCTCGTCACCGGCTCCCAGCAACGCACGGGTGACACCCTGGGAGGAGTCGAGCAGATCCGCCAGCGCGGATCGGACGTCGTCGGCAGAGACGGACGGCAAGGACGAATCCCGCTGTGCTGCAGTCAGAACACTGCGGCGAACGAGCTCCTTCAGGAAAGAAGCGGTGACGCCCTCGGTCGCTTCGCTGACCTCGTCCGCAAGTTTCGTCGTCACTTCCAGCGGTGCGTTCGCGGCATACAGGCGGAACAGTTGGGCGCGGGCCTGCGCGTCGGGACGGTCGATGTGCACCGCCACATCGATACGTCCGGGACGCGCGACAAGCGCTTCTTCTCAGGCGTAGCTGGTGGTCTGCTCGCCGGTGGCGATAGGGGCGGTGATGAGTTCTTCGGGAATGCCCATGCCGTCGACGAGGGTGTGCACGTGCGGACGCAGCTCCTTGCACAGGTCGTTGACCGCGGAGGTCACCGCGCGCGATCGGACGGTGTTGAGGCGTCCGTGCTCGAGGAACCATGCCTTGTCGTCCTCGATCGAGGATAGGGCGTAGAGCGAGAGCACCTTGCCCATGAGGTCCTTCGCCTCGCCGTCGGGCATCTGCTCCATCGACTCCAGCGCGTCCTCGAGGATGCACCGGTCGATGTGCGCGCGGGCTGCGAACAGCACGTGGTCCTGGGCGTCGTTGAACAGCTCGAAACCGTTCTCCTTGTTCGCTCGGCGCAGCCGCTTGCCGACCGTCTCGAGCGCGTGGTCGGCGCGCTGCTCGAACATCGACAGGTGCCAGCCGGAGTCGTCCATCGCGGACTCGTGACCCCGACCCTTGGCGATGTCGCGCAGGCGCTGGATTCCGGCGCGGCCGGCGGTGCGCTCGACGAGGCCCTCGGCGACCTGCTTGGTGACCAGACCGGCGAGCTCGGCCATCGCGAGGTCGCCGAACATCTCCTTGTACTCGGTCAGCAGACCCTTGGCGACCAACTGCAGCAGCACGGTGTTGTCGCCCTCGAAGGTCGCGAAGACGTCCACGTCGGCCCGGGCCTGGGTGAGCTGGTTCTCGGAGATGAAACCGGCGCCACCACAGGCTTCGCGCGCCGCCTGCAGCGCGTCGACCGCGTGCCAGGTGCTGATCGCCTTGAGGCCGGCCGCGCGGGTTTCCAGCTCGCGGATATCTTCCTTCGCCGGCGCATCACCGTCGGCGCGGGTGTCACCGTGCAGTTCCTGCAGCGACTCGGTGATCGCGTTCTGCGCGAAGCTCAACGCGTACGCCTTGGCCAGGCGCGGGAACAGCTTGCGCTGGTGGGCCAGGTAGTCCAGGACGACGATCTCCTGGTCGTGGCCCGGCGCCTCGAACTGGCGGCGTCGTGCGCCGTACCGCAGCGCGATCGCCAAGCCCTTCTTCGCGGCGCTCGCGGCCCCGCCACCCACGCAGATGCGTCCGCGAACCAGGGTGCCGATCGTGGTGAAGAAGCGGGCGTTCTCGTTCTCGATGTCGGACTGGTAGTTGCCCTCGTCGTCGATGTCGGCGAACTTGTTGAGCAGCGCCGAGCGGGGGATGCGGACGTTGTCGAACGCGAACGTGCCGTTGTCGACTCCGGGTAGGCCGCCCTTGACACCGTTGTCCTCGATCGTGACGCCGTCGACGACCTTGCCGGATTCGTCACGCACGTCCATCAGCACGGCATGGACGCCGTGCCCGACGAACTCATTGTTTGCCGGAGCGCCTGCGGGAGTGAGCAGTTGACCGAAGACGACAGCCATCCGGGCGTCCTTGGCGGCGTTGCCGATGTAGGTCTTGACCGAACTCGGGGTGGGGGAGTTGACGACGAGCTCGTTCGTCTCGGGGTCGAAGGTGATCGTGGTCTCCAGGCGCTGGACGTTGGAGCCGTGGCCGATCTCGGTCATCGCGAACGAGCCGAGGATCTTTGCGTCCATGATGTCGGTGAGCACCTCGTCGTGGTGGCGCTCGGTGCCCAGGCGCGACACCGCGCCGCCGAACAGGCCGAACTGGACGCCGAGTTTCACCAGCAACGACAGGTCACCGTAACCCTGCATCTCGAACAGTGCGCACGATGCGCCGTAGTCGTAGGTGCCGCCGTACGCCTGCGGGAAGCCCACCCGGCCATGGCCCAGCGACGCCAACCGAACCAGCTGACTGGTCACCCGATCACGCTGAGCCTCAATGGATTCCCCGGGCGTGCCGAGCAGCATGTCGGGTTCGATCTGGTCGCGGAAGTCCTGCCGGACCTGCTGCCACGGACCGTCGAGGGCCTTGCGCAGTTCGAGTGCGATCGGGTCGTTCATGAAAGTGCTCCGTTCATTTCGAGGAGTCTCAGAGGGAAGACTTGGGGGCGGTGTCTTGCGGGGAGCCGAGGACGCCGGCAAGTCCGACGGACGCGAATTCAGCGAGGTGCTGGACGACGTCCGCGCGAGGCGGACGATCGGGGTCGGCGAGCCAGCGGTCAGCTGCTTCGCGCACGTAGCCGACAAGGGCGTGACCCCAGGTCGCGGCGGGGGCCGGGTCGCGATCAGCCGCGATCAATGCGGCGGAGAAGATCTCTGACAGGCGGCCCGCGATGGCGTCGGTCAGGCCGGCGACGGGGTCGGAGTCGGCGTCCAGATCGACCAGCGGACGCCGGACCACGAAGCGGTAGAGCTCCGGGTCGCTCTCGACGAGTGAGAGATAGCTGTCGATCACCGCGACGAGCACTGCATGCGGGTCACTGCTGCGCAGGGACGCCGGATCGTCGAGGTCGACACCGGTCGAGATGGCCTTGTCGAAGTCGTTGAGGATCAGCGAGTCGACCGCTTCGACGACGGCGAGATAGAGCCCGAGCCGGTCGCCCAGGTGGCGGTAGATGACGGTCTTCGAGGTGCCGGCGGTCGCTGCGATCTCGTCCATGCCCACGGTCGCACCGTGCTTGCGGATCGCCTTGATCGCCGATTCGACCAACTGACGACGCCGCTGGACGCGGTGCGTGGTCCAGCGGGTGTCGCGGCCGTCGAGGCGCTCGGTGTGCGAACTCATGATGCTTCGACAGTATCCGAAACTCGGCGTACCTGCTACTGTCGGTATCGGTAAATTTAGGCGAGTTCGACACTCGCCTCCTCGATCGAACCACGGGAGAGTCCTCCATGAGCCTCACCGCAGGCCCGCGTGACGTTTTCGTCCTCGGCGGCAACCGCATTCCGTTCGCCCGCTCGGGCGGCAAGTACCTGAAGGCCTCCAACCAGGACATGCTGACCGCCGTCGTCGACGGCCTTGTCGCACGTTTCGGCCTGGGTGGCGAGCGCCTCGGTGAGGTCGCTGCCGGCGCCGTCATCAAGCACTCGCGCGACTTCAACCTGACCCGCGAGTGCGTGCTCGGTTCGCACCTCGACCCGACCACCCCTGCGTACGACGTCCAGCAGGCGTGCGGCACCGGTCTCCAGGCAGTTGTGTTGGTGGCCAACAAGATTGCGCTCGGTCAAATCGACTCCGGCATCGCCGGTGGTACCGACACCACCTCCGACGCACCGCTCGCGGTGAACGACAACCTGCGCAAGACGCTGATGAAGGCCAACTACGCCAAGACCCCGCAGCAGCGCATCCAGGCGCTGCTCAAGGTGCGCCCCAACCAGCTGACGCCGGAGCAGCCGAAGAACGGTGAGCCGCGTACCGGTCTGTCGATGGGTGACCACATGGCGATCACCGCCAAGGAGTGGGGCATCAGCCGCGAGGCGCAGGACGAACTGACGGTCAAGAGCCACCAGAACCTTGCCGCTGCCTACGACCGCGGGTTCTTCGACGACCTGGTCACCCCCTACCTCGGCGTCACTCGCGACAACAACCTGCGTCCGGACTCCTCGGTCGAGAAGCTCGCCACCCTCAAGCCGGTGTTCGGAAAGGGCGAGGGGGCCACCATGACCGCCGGTAACTCCACCCCTCTCACCGACGGTGCGTCCGCGGTGCTGCTGGGGTCCAAGGAGTGGGCGGCCGAGCACAAGCTCACGCCGCTGGCGCGGTTCGTCGACGCAGAGACCGCTGCGGTCGACTACGTGCACGGCAACGAGGGTCTGCTGATGGCTCCGCCGTACGCCATCGCGCGACTGCTCGAGCGCAACAACCTCACCCTTCAGGACTTCGACTTCTACGAGATCCACGAGGCGTTCGCGTCCACCGTGCTGTGCCACCTGGCCGCCATGGAGGACCCGGAGTTCTGCAAGAACAAGCTCGGTCTCGACACCCCGCTGGGTTCGATCGACCGCAGCAAGCTCAATGTCAACGGTTCGTCGCTCGCGGCCGGCCACCCCTTCGCCGCCACCGGCGGACGCATCGTCGCCTCGCTGGCGAAGATGCTGCACGAGAAGGGGGAGGGCCGCGGCCTGATCTCCATCTGCGCTGCCGGTGGCCAGGGCGTCGTCGCGATTCTGGAGGCTGCCAAGTGAGCGGTATCGACGGTTACACCAAGTTCGTGAACGGCGGGTTCGGCAAGAAGATCGCCGGCACCGTGGGCCTACCGCAGCCGACCGTGTTGCGCCGCTACGCGGTCGGGCAGCAACTGATCGAGGGCCCGGCCGCGATCGCCGGCATCGGCGATGCTCCGGCGCTCGACGCCGTCCGCTCCGTCCTCTCGGATGCGGGTGCGAATGTCGTTGATGCGCAGTCCGACTCGGAGTACAACGAGAAGCTGTCCGCGGTCGTGTTCGACGCCACCGCGGCCCGCACGCTCGACCAGCTCCAGCAGCTGCGTGCCACCGTCGGACCCGCGATGAAGAAGCTCGGCAAGAACGGTCGCATCGTCGTCCTGTCCGCCGTGCCGGCCGAGGAGACCGACGTCGAAGCAGCGGCCACTCAGCAGGCGCTCGAAGGCATCACCCGCAGCCTGGGCAAGGAGATGCGGGCCGGCGGCACCGCCAACCTCCTGCGCATCAGCCAGGACGCGTCCGACGAAGCTCTGAAGGGGCCGCTGCGGTTCTTCCTGTCCAGCCGTTCGGCCTATGTGTCCGGTCAGCCCGTCGCGATCGGCGCCGGCGACGTGCCCACGATCGCTGATGTCCACGTCCCGCTCAAGGGTGAGGTCGCGGTGATCACCGGCGCTGCTCGCGGTATCGGCGCGGAGATCGCCAAGGTCTTCGCCCGTGCGGGCGCGAAGGTGATCGCGGTCGACATCCCGGCCGCGGGCGATTCGCTTGCGAAGGTCGCCAACTCCATCGGTGCGGTTGCGCTCCAACTCGACATCACCGCGCCAGATGCCGGTGAGCGCATCGCGAAGGCCGTGGCTCAGCACGCCGACAAACTGGACGTCATCGTCCACAACGCCGGTATCACCCGCGACAAGTTGTTCGTCAACACTGATGAAAACCGTTGGGGCTCAGTGCTGGACGTCAACCTGCAGTCGCAGTTCCGGATGAACAGGGTGCTGCTCGACCCCTCCGTCCAGGGCGGGCTCAAGGACGGCGGCCGCATCGTGTCCGTCGCATCCATCAGTGGCATCGGCGGCAACCGCGGCCAGTCGAACTACGCCGCGTCGAAGGCCGGTGTCATCGGAATGGTGCGCCAACTCGCCAAGGAGCTCGAGGGACGCAACATCACCGTCAATGCCGTCGCCCCCGGCTTCATCGAGACCGAGATGACCGCGAAGATCCCGATGGGGACCCGCGAGGTCGGCCGACGCCTCAACTCCCTGCTCCAGGGTGGCCAACCCGTCGACGTGGCCGAGGCCATCGCCTTCTTCGCCGAGCCCGCATCCGCCGGTGTCACCGGTCAGGTGCTGCGGGTCTGCGGCCAGTCCCAGCTGGGAGCATGAGTCCATGACGCGCACCATCGAGCTCGACGCCACGCCGACCCTCGGGCCGGTGCTGGCGAAGGCCGCGGCCACTGGGTTCGCCCGCAAGGGCCGCACGCTGCCTGACGTCCGCGTCGTCCAGCGCGGGGTGAAGGTCGACCAGGGCGCGCTCGCCGCCTACGACCAGGTGTGCGGCTTCCCGGTCACACACCTGCTGCCGGCGACCTACCTGCACGTGCTGGTGTTCCCGCTGCAGGTCACGCTCATGGCGGACAAGGAGTTCCCCTTCCCGCTGATGGGCAGCGTGCACCTATCCAACACGATCACCCAGCACCGTCGGGTCGGAGCCCTAGAGGTGCTCGAACTGGAGGTGGGCATCGAGAACCTCCGGCCACACTTCCGCGGCGCGCAGGCCGACCTCGTGTCCACGATCAAAGTGGGGGACGAGGTCGTATGGGCCGAGACGTCCACCTACCTGTTCCGCGGGCAGAAAGTTCCGGGCGAGGTGCCGTCGAAGTCGGACGAGCCGGAGCCGGCCGACGGAGCGGGCGTCACCTGGGCGCTGACTGCCGACCTGGGACGCCGCTACGCCGCCGTCTCCGGTGACGTGAACCCGATCCACATGCACCCGTTGGCCGCGAAGGCGTTGGGCTTCCCGACGACCATCGTCCACGGCATGTGGAGCAAGTCGAAGATGCTCGCCGCCGTCGAGAACCGGCTGCCGGAGAAGTACACCGTCAGCGTCGAGTTCAAGAAGCCGGTGCTCATCCCCGGCAAGGTCCGCTTCATCGCGGACGAGGCCGAGAACGGCTGGGATCTGGTGCTTCGCGCGGCCCGCAAGGGCACCGTGCACGCCGTCGGATCAGTGGTCGTGGAACACATCGGGGAGCACGGGCCCGACTCGATTTCGTGAATCGAAGAGGTGTCCGGTAACCTCTTCGCTGCGCTACCGAACGGTTCGAAACGCAAGGTTTCGACGGTCGGTGGAGGCAGGCCCCTATAGCTCAGTCGGTAGAGCGTCTCCATGGTAAGGAGAAGGTCAACGGTTCGATTCCGTTTGGGGGCTCTGGTCCACGTCAGGGCCTGGAATGATTTTCAGGCGAGACGTGTTCCCCAAGGCGGGGTAGCTCAGCTGGTTAGAGCGCACGACTCATAATCGTGAGGTCGCGGGATCGAGCCCCGCTCCCGCTACCAATCCCAAAGTAGTACCCACATTCATCGTTTCGAGAGCAGGTTGCCCCGTGGCTAGCAAGAGCGCAGACATCCGTCCCAAGATCACCTTGGCGTGCGTGGACTGCAAGGAGCGCAACTACATCACCAAGAAGAACCGCCGCAACAACCCCGACCGGGTCGAGCTGGCCAAGTTCTGCCCGCGCTGCGGCAAGCACACCGCGCACCGCGAGACGCGCTGATTGCATCCGCGGCTCCTTCGCAGTTCGAGACCCCCTGGCGCTTGCGCCCGGGGGTCTCGTGCGCTCTGACGGGGTCGGACGCGGTGACCGCACCCTGTTTCGCGTATCACAGGTGCGCGTCCACGAAGATACCTGTACTATCGGCGCGGGGGGTTGTGACTTACTGCAAACCCTCGTGTAAGTGGGCCCGCGCGGGGCTTGCTGGCACTGCTCGGCCACGGTGACTTCGGCTTCGGCCGGCGAACCCCGAATCACCGCGCGGAAACTTCGGGAAAGTTCAGGGGATAACAACATGGCTGACACTCGTACACCCGGTCGCTCGATCTCACGACGCACGCTCGCCAAGGGGGCCGGGTGGAGCGTCCCGACCGTTGCCCTCGCGTCCGCTGCGCCGGCGCTGGCCAGCTCCCTCCAGACGCCGCCCACCTTCAAGTTGAACGGCTACTGCAAGAGCCCGGGCAAGAGCTGCAAGACCTTCCCGAAGGGGTATGAGTTCCGGTTCACCGTGTGCAACAACTCGCCGGTGCCGATCTGGATCCACGGCGTCAGCTACACGACGGTTGGCACAAACCTCACCCTGACTCACGCTAGTCCGAGCTTGCCGATCGCGCTGGCTGCGAACCAATGCCGCGATGTCGTCTTCCGTGCCGACAGCAGCAACAGTTCAAACCAGGTGTTCGACTTCACGATGACGATCATCTGGAACCACTCGTCGTCGCCGACTGGTGACCCCAATACGCACTTGCCGTACACGACGCCAACCTTCCGTATCCCCGGCACCCCGCCCGACTGCGCCTGCCCTGATGGCATGCCGCCGGCGAGCGCGGCGGCCGAGAGCAGCTCGACGTCGTCCAGCTCGTCCTCGTTGAGCACCTCGAGCGCGAAGTCTGCTTCGGCGACCTCGACCAGCGAGGCACCGGCCTCGACCCAGGCACCCGCTGCGACGTCGAAGTCGGCGGCCCCGGCGTCCGAGGCGCCGACGAGCACCGCCGCCCCGTCGGGTTCCTGATCGACCCCGCACCAAACGCAACACGCACGAAGGGCACCGGCCACGGCCGGTGCCCTTCGGCGTCCGCGGCCATCAAGCGACGGTTGTCGCAGGCGGGGGATAGGGTCGGCATATGCCGGTCAACCACGAAGTCGAGGGCCGCACCTACCCGGCCATCCCGACCTACTCCGTGTCCCGCACGAAGATCGCCGAGTTCGCCGCAGCCGTCGGCGCGAACGATCCCGTGCACACCGATGTCGAGCACGCCCGTTCGCTCGGTTACGCCGGCGTCGTGGCGCCGCCGACCTTCGCCGTGATCATCGCCCAGCAGGCCGAGGGCGCCGCGATCGCCGACCCCGAGGCCGGCATCGACTTCAGCCGGTTGGTGCACGGCGAAGAGAGCTTCGTCCACCACCGCCCGTTGGTCGCGGGCGACGAGGTCATCGCGGCCACGACCGTCGACCGGGTGCGGTCGGCCGGCGGCCACTCGATGGTCACCCTGAAGACCGCCATCACCACCGTCGACGGCGCGGCCGTGTGCGACGTCAACTGTGTCGTGGTCATTCGAGGAGGAGACGACGCATGAGCCCCAAGGCTTCCGAACTCGAGGTCGGCCAGGAGATCGGCCGCACCCAGATCACCGTCGACCGCGCCACCTTCGTGCGCTACGCCGGCGCGTCCGGTGACTTCAACCCGATCCACTGGGACGAAAAGTTCGCGACGTCGGTGGGCCTGCCGAGCGTGATCGGTCACGGCATGTGGACGATGGGCGCCGCGGTCTCGCTGGTCGGCGAGTGGGTGGGCGACCCGGGACGAGTCGTCGAGTACGGAGTGCGCTTCAGCGCACCGGTCGTCGTCGAGTACGACTCGGCCACCCCGCTCGCGGTGACCGGCACGATCAAGAAGATCGACGGCGACCGCGTCACGGTCGAACTCACCGCCACCCAGGGCGGGACGAAGGTGCTCAGCCGCGCGCTGGCCACCGTCGACCTGAGCGGGCGCTGATGCAGGATGCACACGACGTCGCGCTCGCGACGCTCACCACCATGCGCGTCGGTGGGCCGGCGCGCCGGCTGGTCACTGCGGAATCCATCGACGACATCGTCGATGCCGTGCGTGAGGTCGACGACGCCGACGAACCCCTCCTCATCATCTCGGGGGGCTCGAACCTCGTGATCAGCGACGACGGTTTCGCCGGCACGGTCGTCCACATCGCCAACAGCGGTATCCAGGTCGAGTCGAGCGACTCCTGTGGGGGCGCGATGGTGCGGGTCGCAGCGGGGGAGAACTGGGACGAGTTCGTCGCGCGTGCGTGCGCCGAGGGCTGGTCGGGCATCGAAGCGCTCTCCGGCATTCCCGGTCTGGTCGGCGCGACGCCGGTGCAGAACGTCGGCGCGTACGGACAAGAGGTCGCGCAGACGATCGCCCAGGTGCGCACTTTCGACCGCGACACCCAGCAGATCCGCACCTTCACCAACCAGCGCTGCGACTTCACCTACCGGCACTCTGTCTTCAAGCAGACCGGACGCTTCGTCGTCCTCGACGTGCTCTTCCAGTTGACGGTTGCCGACCTGTCGCAGCCGGTCGCGTACGCCGACCTGGCCGCCCAGCTCGGGGTCGACCAGGGCGCTCGGGTGTCGCTCGCCGATGCACGCGAGGCCGTGCTGGCCCAGCGCCGCAAGCGCGGCATGGTGCTGGACACGTCCGATCACGACACCTGGTCCTGCGGTTCGTTCTTCACCAACCCGATCCTGTCCCCGAAACGGTTCGCGGACCTGGAGAAGCGCGCCGCAGAGCGGCTCGGTGCCGACGGCCCGAAGCCGCCGCAGTTCCCGGCCCCCGACGGCATGGTCAAGACGAGCGCGGCATGGCTGATCGACAAGGGCGGCTTCGGCAAGGGCTTCGGGATGCCCGGCCCCGCTGCGCTGTCGACCAAGCACACGCTCGCGGTGACCAACCGCGGGAAGGCGACTGCTCACGACGTCGCCGAGTTGGCACGCACGGTGCGCGACGGCGTCCGGGAGGCGTTCGGCGTGGAACTGGTCAACGAACCCGTCTTCGTCGGCCACGACCTCTGACTCGAGAGTCCGCAGAACTGGCGCGTCAACGCGGCCACCTTGCGGACATTCAGGAGCGGGTGTCCGCAGAACGCGCGGGTCAGCGTGTCAGTTCTGCGGGCTTTCGATGAGCCAGGCGTCGACCTCGGCGAACATCTCGCGCTTGCTGTCGTCCGGTGCGAGTGATGCGCGGATCGAGTGCCGGGCGAGTTCGGCGAGTTCCTCGTCACTGAAGCCGTGCACCGTCCGAGCCGTCTCGTACTGCGCGGCGAGCCGGTTGTCGAACAGCAGTGGGTCGTCGGCCCCGAGCGCGATGGTCGCGCCCGCGTCGAACAATTGGCGAAGTGGCACGTCCTCGGGGCAGGAGTAGACGCCGAGGGCGAGGTTCGATCCCGGGCAGACCTCGAGTGCGATGTCGTTGTTGAGCACCCGCTCCAGCACCACGTCCGACTCCGCTGCCCGGACGCCGTGACCCAGCCGCTGCGGGCCGAGTGAGTCGATGGTCTCGCTGATCGCCTGCGGTCCGAGAAGCTCGCCCGAATGGGGTACGGACGCCAAGCCGCCGGCATGGGCGATGCGGAACGCCGGGGCGAAGTCCTCGGTGTTGCCGCGGCGCTCGTCGTTGGAAAGACCGAATGCCAGGACGTCGCCGGCGTGCTGCACGGCCAGGCGGGCAAGGGTCCGGGCGTCGTAGGGGTGCTTGATGCGGGACGCGGCCACCAGCACTCCGACGCCGATACCGAGATCGCTCGAGGCGGCCTTGGCCTCGTCGATCACGATCTCTAGCATCGGCGTGATGCCACCGACGAATCCGGCGTACGAGGTCGGGTCGACCTGGATCTCCAACCATTTCGAGCCCTCGGCAGCGTCGTCCTGCGCAGCCTCCCGGACGATGCGTCGCATGTCCTGCTCGTCGCGAACGCACGCGCGGGCGGCGTCGTACAGTCGCTGGAACCGGAACCAGCCGCGATCGTCCACCCCGGACAGCTGAGGCGGGTAGTCACGGGTGAGTGCGTTCGGCAGCCGCAGACCGTGCTTGTCGGCCATCTCGCGCACCGTCTCGATGCGCATCGAGCCGGTGAAATGCAGGTGCAGATGCGCCTTCGGCAACGTGAGCAGCGAGCGTCCGCGAGTGGTGTCGTCCGTCGTCGCATCCTTCGTTGCAGCCATGGCGGAACGCTAGTGGCCGAGCCGGGTTGGCTTCCGTAGCGGGGTCTGACGTAGACTCGTCCTTCGGTTGACTGTCAGCCACGCTCAGTCGTGTCCGCAGGCGGCCACCCGGTCAGGATTTCCAACATCCCGACCACAGGGCACTAGCTCAATTGGTAGAGCACCGGTCTCCAAAACCGGGGGTTGGGGGTTCGAGTCCCTCGTGCCCTGCGCATACGTGATCGATCAGGAGAGAGGCGACACCGTGGCCGACACGAGCACCGCGAGCGCTCGCGACACGGAGCAGTCCTCCAAGGGATTCTTCGGTCGGATTCTGCTGTACATCCGGCAGGTCATCGCCGAGATCCGCAAGGTGGTCCGTCCCACCCGCGACGAACTCACCCAGTACACCATCGTGGTACTGGCTTTCATCGTGTTCATCATGTTGTTCGTCCTCGGCCTCGACTGGGTCTTCAGCCGTGCCGTGTCGTTCGTGTTTGGCACCAGCTGACCCGCCGCGACGTCCGCACCGACGCAAACGAAAACGAATCAAGGAAGCAGGTCCATGACTGAGCAGCACAGCCCTGACGTCGACGCACAGGAGACGGCCGAGTCCGTCGAACTGCCCGACGCTGCCCAGGACGTGACCTCGCCGGCACCGGGTGCCGACGCCGACGACGACCTGCGCGTGGCCGATGCCGAGGACGAGGGCATGCCCGCGTACGCCGACGACGTCGACGGCGAGGGCACCCAGGTTGACGCAGAGGCCGAGGACGCTGCCGTCAAGGCTGACGATGTCGCGGATGCCGAGTCCGAGACTTCCGAGGACGAAGGCGCGGCCGAGGCTACGAAGCCGGCCGTCGACCCGCGCGAGGAGTACATGCGCGAACTGCGTTCGCAGTTCGGCGACTGGTACGTCATCCACTCGTACGCCGGATACGAGAAGAAGGTCAAGGCGAACCTGGAGAACCGCATTCAGAACCTGTCGATGGAGGACTACATCTTCCAGATCGAGGTTCCGATGGAAGACTTCACCGAGATCAAGAACGGCCAGAAGAAGATGGGCACCCGTGTCCGGATGCCCGGATACGTGCTGGTGCGTATGGACCTCACCGACGAGAGCTGGGGCGCGGTGCGCCACACCCCAGGTGTCACCGGGTTCGTCGGCAACGCGCACGCGCCGTCGCCGCTGAACCTCGACGAGGTCGTGACGATGCTGAACCCGACCTTCGAGGAGCCCGAGACCGAGGCCGCCGCAGGTCAGAAGACCGGTGGTGCTGCGAAGAAGGCTGCCACGCCGGCCGAGGTCGACTTCAACGTCGGAGAGTCCGTCACCGTCATGGAAGGTCCCTTCGAGACGCTTCCGGCGACGATCTCCGAAATCAACACCGACACCCAGAAGCTCAAGGTGTTGGTCTCCATCTTCGGCCGCGAAACGCCGGTCGAGCTGGGCTTCAACCAGGTCGCCAAGATCTGAGTCGTCGCTCAACCCCTTGCCCGGGCCTCGGGTGAGGACATGCAACCGGGTCATCGCCCACGGCGTAGGCCCACACTGAAAAGAGAGAGGAAGCTACATGCCTCCCAAGAAGAAGGTCTCCGGCTTCATCAAGCTGCAGATCCAGGCCGGTGCGGCCACCCCGGCTCCGCCCGTCGGCCCGGCCCTCGGTCAGCACGGCGTCAACATCATGGAGTTCGTCAAGGCCTACAACGCCGCGACCGAATCCCAGCGTGGCAACGTCATCCCGGTCGAGATCACGGTCTACGAAGATCGCTCGTTCACCTTCATCACCAAGACCCCGCCCGCCGCTGAGCTGATCAAGAAGGCTGCCGGCGTCGCCAAGGGTTCGGGTGAGCCGCACAAGACCAAGGTCGCCAAGCTGTCCAAGGACCAGGTGCGCGCCATCGCCGAGCAGAAGATGCAGGACCTCAACGCCAACGACATCGACATGGCGTCGCGCATCATCGCCGGCACCGCCCGTTCGATGGGTATCGACGTCGAGTCCTGATCGACCAGCAATAACGTTGTGCAGCAACGGGGCTGACGCGATTTCGCGTCAGCCCCGTTCATGCGCGACAATGGACAGGTTGCCTACTGGCAACAGGTGGTTGGGCCGGCGCTGGTCCGCAGAACCACAACTCCCACATCATTCACGAGGAGCACTCATGAAGCGCAGCAAGAACTACCGCGCGTCCGCGGAGAAGATCGGCGAAGGCTCGGTCTACGCGCCGCTGCAGGCCGTCCGTCTGGCCAAGGACTCGGCGAACACCAAGTACGACTCGACCGTCGAGGTCGCGTTCCGCCTCGGTGTCGACCCGCGCAAGGCCGACCAGATGGTCCGCGGCACCGTCAACCTGCCGCACGGCACCGGTAAGACCGCCCGCGTGCTGGTCTTCGCCAACGGTGACAAGGCGGCCGCTGCTGAGGCTGCAGGCGCCGACTTCGTCGGTTCCGACGACCTCATCGAGAAGGTCGCCGGCGGTTGGACCGACTTCGACGCCGTCGTCGCCACCCCCGACCTGATGGGCAAGGTCGGTCGTCTCGGTAAGGTCCTCGGCCCGCGTGGTCTGATGCCGAACCCGAAGACCGGCACCGTCACCATGGACACCGCGAAGGCTGTCAGCGACATCAAGGGCGGAAAGATCGAGTTCCGCGTCGACAAGCACAGCAACCTGCACTTCATCATCGGCAAGGCATCCTTCGACGAGAAGTCGCTCGTCGAGAACTACGCCGCCGCGCTGGAGGAGATCCTGCGTCTGAAGCCGGCCTCGTCGAAGGGTCGCTACATCACCAAGGCGACCATGTCGACGACGATGGGCCCCGGTATCCCGCTGGACTTCACCAAGACCCGCAACCTCACCTCCGAGGAAGCCACCTCCGAAGAGGCCTGAGCCTGCTTCGATCGCGCGACGGCCGTCCACCCGCAGGGTGGGCGGCCGTGTCGTTGTGCGGGGTGTGCTGGACATATGACTGAACTGATGGTGTTGGATAGCGCTGATATCTTACGTGGTCGTTGCCACCCGAACGGAGCCGGGCGAGTTCTTCCGCGTCAACATCGCGATGGAGTTCACCGGTGACGGGCCCGTGGAAGGACACCGCGCGCATCACCGCGGACGGGCGGACGTGGGAGTCGCACCTCACGCTCACCACGTACGACATCGGTGGCGGAGCGACGGTGCTCAGCTTTCGAGGGTTGCCAGCAGCCGCTGCAGGCTGGACGCGAGTTGGGTGCGTTCGCGAGCCGGGAGTGCTGCAAGTAGTGCGCGTTCCTGGCGGAGAAGGTCCTCGAAAGCTGCGTCGACGACTTGGCGGCCACGTTCGGTCAGCCGCACCAGGACACCGCGGCGGTCGTTCGGTGCGGGGCGTCGTTCGACGTAACCGCGCCCGGCGAGCCGGTCGACCCGGTTGGTCATCGTGCCGCTGGTGACCAGTGTTTGCTGGCCGAGGGCGCCGGGGGAGAGTTCGTAGGGTTCCCCCACTCGGCGCAGCGCCGACAACACGTCGAACTCCCACGCTTCCAGCTGGTGAGTGCTGAAAGCAGACGATCGAGCCTGATCGAGGCGGCGTGCCAGGCGCGTGACGCGGGACAGGACAAGAAGCGGGTCGACGTCCAGATCCGGACGCTCGCGACGCCAGGCGTCGACGATGACATCGACCTCGTCGGTGCGCTGGTTGCCCATGGTGCCACCATACTTGATGTAAAGTATCTTGATATCAAGAGATCTGCGAGGGAAGCCGATGCGCTGGGACGCTGTGCAGTACGAGAAGTTCGATGATCACCGCACTCGCCCGTTCGTCGATCTGTTGAGTCGGATCCCGCTCGCTGACCCGGGTTCCATCGTCGACCTCGGCTGCGGGAACGGGCTGGCCACATTGTCGATGCTCGAACGCTGGCCGGACGCAAGGATCATCGGGATCGACTCCAGTTCGGACATGCTCGAGCAGGCGCGGGCGCATGACGGCGACGGTCGAGTGTCGTGGCTGAATGCCGATGTTGTGCAATGGGATCCGGATGTGTCTGTCGATCTGATCGTCACCAACGCCACGCTTCAGTGGGTGCCGGATCATGCATCTTTGATCGAGCGTTGGCTTGACGCTGCGTCGCAGGGAGCGGTGTTCGCGATGCAGGTGCCCGGGAACTTTGCTGCTGACTCGCATCGGATCATCCGGGAGGTCGTCTCGTCGCATTCACGAGCGCAGGAGCTGACGCCGCTCCTGCGGCACGACCCGGTACTCGAACCCGAGGAGTATGCGGATCTGCTCTCGACGCGCTGTGGTCACGTGGACGCGTGGGAGACCACCTATGTGCAGATCCTGGATCCCGCTGGAACGCAGGAGAATCCGGTGCTCGAGTGGGTGAAGGGCACGGCGCTGCGTCCGATCCTCGGTGCGCTTCGACCCGACGAGGTCGACCCGTTCCTCGCGAGCCTGGGTAACGAGTTGGCAGTCGCCTACCCGCGTCGCCCGTACGGTGTGCTGTTCCCTTTCCGACGCATCTTCGCGGTCGGCGCGAAAGGCGGTACACGATGACCGTTCTAGGCCTTCATCACGTGCAGATCGCTTGCCCCGCAGGGGCGGAGGATCGTCTGCGCGCGTTCTACGGCACCGTGCTGGGTCTGCCCGAGATCCCCAAGCCCCCGGTGCTCGCTGCGCGCGGGGGAGTGTGGTTCCAGGTGGGACCACAGGAGTTGCATTGCGGCGTCGAGGACGGCTTCATTCCCGCGCGCAAAGCGCACCCGTGCTTCCTGGTCGACGACCTGGACGCGGTTGCCGCCCGGATCGAAGAGTCCGGCGGCCCAGTGCGGCCGGACACGAACGTCCCGAACGTTCGCCGTTTTCATACCGACGATCCATGCGGCAATCGGATCGAGATTCAGCAGGTCTGACCTCGTCGGATACCCTGGACGCCGCGCCCGCTCGGGCGCATTCCCCGGTTGCTCTGCTGGCAGGGGCCGCCTGACTTTGAATCAGGATTAGCGACGAAGGTTCGATTCCTTCCCGGGGAGCGCGCGCAGCCAGCGCCGTACACGCCTCACGAGCCCCGCGAGCAATGCACGCGCCGTCCGCGAGATGTGCACGCCTACCCGTGGAGTAGTCCTACTTCGCCGAGCTCGGCACCACGACGGAAGATCCCGACGACGGCCAGCAGCTGAATCCGGCCGGCGGGGTGAACTTGCCCGACTCCAGCAGGTCGAAGCACTTGCTCACCAACACGTTCGGGTCCTTGCTCACCGAGTCGGCGAGCGTCTTGTTCGCCTGAGCCTGTTGCTTGCTGGTCTGCACCGACTGCGCCGCGATGCGCGTCTGAGCCACCTGCGAGAGCAGCGCGTTGACCTTCGACTGGGTATTGGCATCGAAGTGCATCACCGGGATGATCACCGACAACACCTCCACTTGGTCGCCGATCGTGCCACTCATCTCCTTCTGCACCTGCTGCGACAACGCTGCGAGTGCCGGAGCCTGCGAGACGCCGTTCTCGTCGACGGCCAGCGGGTCGTAGGAGTCCATCGCGGTGTTCAGCGCCGAACGCAACTCGCGCACGATGAGCGAGCCGCGAATGTTGCCGAAGTCGCGGTAGTCCTTGAACAACGCCTCCGTCGCCTGCTGCTTGATCCGCCAACGGATCGACACGTCGACGCACGCGGTCGCCTGGTGCGCAATGCGCACCTGCACGCAGGTCGAACCCTTGTCGGACTGTTCGTAGCTGTCGGTCTGGATCGCCGCGTCGATATCAGTGACCTTGTGCCAGGGCGCCTTGAGGTGCAGGCCGTTCGGCAACACGTTGACGGGTTTGCCGAAGCTGGTGACAACGCCGTACTCCTTGGTCGGCACCTGCACCAGGCACGACGAACCTGCCACCAGGAGAGTCAGCAATCCGCACACCGTGCTCGCCGCGAAAGCCATCCGGCTACGGCTGCGGAGCATTGCGCGTTCGCTGGGCGACTGGTGCTTGATCGGCAGGCTCTTTCGCCGTTCGCCGGCGGCGCGCGGAGCATCGTCCGAACCGTCGACCTCATCGGACGCCGATTTCGCTCGCCGACGCAAGCTCAGCCCGACGGCGAGCGCGATGACGGTCAGCAGCGCGAACAGGACGATGAAGATGGTGCTGCCCATCGAAGCCCCCTTGGTGTGTGGATCTCAGCTGAATCCTGCCTCACTGCGGAGGCAGATCAGTGCTCCCGTGCGGACGAAGGTGGCTGCGCTAGGTCGGGGGGCGGGGATTGGGTGCGAATCCCGCTGCGCGAGAAGCTGATCGGGTGACGCACCTGGCGCGGGTGGTCAGGACCGAGATGGACGGTGGGGTTGAGGCCCAGTTGCTCAGCGAGCTCGATCGCGGAGCCGATGTCGCCGACCTCGCCGGCCGGCACCCCGGCAGCCGTCAGACGCCTCACCCAACCGGATGCAGTGTCGCCTGCGAGTCCGGCTTCAAGTTCGGCAACCAGCTCAGCCCGGTGCGCTACCCGGGCGGGGTTGCTCGCAAACCGCGGATCGGTCGCCAGCTCCGGTCGGCCGATCTGCGCCGCCAACCGCGCGAACTGTCCGTCGTTCCCGCACGCAATCGCGATCGAACCGTCCGTGCACCGCAGCGATTCGTACGGGGCGATCGAGGGGTGGGCGTTGCCCATGCGGCCGGGTGAGCGGCCGGTCGTCAGGTAGGAGGACGTTTGGTTCACCAGCGAGCCGAGCAGGCTGGTCAGCAGACTGACCTCCACGAGTTGGCCCCGCCCGCTACGGTGGCGCTCCTGAAGCGCGGCGAGCACTCCGATCACCGCGTCCTTGCCGGTGAGCACGTCGACGAGTGCGACACCGACCTTCGTCGGTTCTCCGTCAGCCGCACCGGTGATGCTCATCAACCCGCCCACGGCCTGCACCAGAAAGTCGTAGCCCGCCATGCGAGCGCCTGCGCCCGAACCGAATCCGGTGATCGAGCAGTAGATCAAACCTGGGTTTTCGGCAGCCAACTGCTCGTACCCGAGACCGAGTCGATCCATCGTCCCGGTCGTGAAATTTTCCACCACAACGTCTGCTTCAAGAGCGAGTTGCCGTGCGATCTCCAGATGAGAGGGGTTCTTCAGATCGAGCGCGACGCTCCGCTTGCTGCGATTGACGCTCTCGAAATACGCCGAACCACGTGGCGTCCACGGCGGCCCCCACTGGCGCGTGTCGTCGCCCGTGCCCGGATGCTCTATCTTCACCACCTCGGCGCCGAGGTCGGCGAGCATCATCGTGGCCAGCGGTCCAGCAAGCACCCGGCTGAAGTCGGCGACCTTGATGCCCTCGAGCGGTGGGGTGGCGTCGAGCGCGGTCGTCGGCCTGGGGGAATCGTCCAACTCACTCATGCTGTCCTCCACGCGTTCGGTCTCGGAATGTCAGCCTGCCGCAGCCATGCCGGTCGACGCGAACCGGCGGAGGGTGGCCGAAGTGCCACCCGGACGGGTGCCTCATCCGGCCGACGCGGCCTGCGCCGCGCCAATAGGCTCGGGAGCGACCGGACGCGTGAGCCGGGCAGGTAGTGGCAGGTGGTGGCAATGAACTCGAAATCTTCCGGGCGCGCGCTCGACCAAGATCCGCCCGATGACCGAAGCGGCGGCGAGCACCGCATCCCACCGGCGCTCGCGGTCGTGCTCGCGGCGGTCGCTTACGCCACCTTGCCCAGTGAAATCCGCTTCGGGCCGCGCTTGGTCGTGCCCGGCCTCGAACTGCTGCTGCTCATGGCGCTGCTTTGGACCAATCCGTTGCGGATGAACCGGCACACCCGCTTGTCCAGAGCCGTCTCGGTGGTCCTTGCCTGCCTGATCATCGCCGCGAATTTGACCGGCCTCGGTCTGCTGCTCGCCACGCTGCCCGACGAAAAGGCGTCCGGCACTGCGCTGCTCATCGGCGGCATGCAGGTGTGGTTGACCGGCGTCATCGGCTTCGCCCTTTTGTACTGGGAACTCGACCGCGGTGGGCCGGTAGCGAGACGGCGGGTGACGCGCGAGGAACTCCCGCCCGCCGACTGGCGCTTCTCTCAGGACGAGAACCGGGAGACGGTCGCTGAAGTGCGCGCCTCGTCGAGCGAGACCGCAGGTTGGATGCCTACCTTCGTCGACTACGCCTACATGTCCCTCACCAACTCCAGCGCATTCAGCCCGACCGACACGATGCCGTTGTCGGCGCGGGCAAATGTCTGATGGGTCTGCAGGCATCGGCCGCGTTGTTCACCAGCCTGCTGGTCGTGGCCCGGGCCGTCGGATCACTCGGCGGCGGGGGCGGCTGAGCGGGGTCACCGTCTGCTTCGGGGAGGAAGAGAGCACAGGCTGTCACGCCATAGCATCGTCGCTCGGAGGCCTGGCCTCGAGCCGGCTCCCCGAACCCCAGGAGTTGTCGCGTGACTGCTGTGCCCGTAGCCGTGATCGTGCTCGCCGCCGGTGACAGCACCCGCATGAAGTCCGACCTCAACAAGATGCTGCACGCATCGTGCATGACCTCGACCCGGCATCGCTCGGCCTGTCGACGTGCTCGTATCCCGACCCCGCCACGGGTCGACCCTGAGCCGCTGACCGGCCGCCCGTCTCCTCCCGGTGCGCGGCCGGTCATCCAACCGAAGGAACCACCCATGACCGACCCGACCGCAGCCGCTGAACTCGCAGCGTTGCCGTACTACGTCCGAGCGCACGTCCAGATAATGCGCGGGTACTTCGTGTGGACGGGTGCCATGACCGGGCCCGACGCGTCGCAGCCCCGTGCATGGGATCCCGAGCTTCGCCGGCTCGTGACCGTCTCGCGCCACGTCTTCGAAATCACCCGGGGCCGACCCGTCGACCGCGCCCGTGTCGTCCTCCGACGTTGCGGGAACCCGCGATGCGTCCGACCTAGGCACCTCGTGACCGCTTGGCGTGGCGAGCACCGGGCACCGATCATCGTCGGTCGTGCGTTGGCCCGACGGTGGCCGTCGTGACCGCATCGACGCTGACCGAGTCGCAGCAACGCGCCGCCGAGATGCTTGCCGTTGGTGGCGACCCGGGATCCGCTGCCGTCGCCGTGGGCGTGTCCGCGCGGACGCTGCGACGGTGGCGGGCCATGCCCGAGTTCGCCGAAGCGATCGGAACCGCTGCCGCTGACACGTTCGCCGAAGCCCGAACGGCCGTGCTCGGTGCCGCCGTTGCCGCAGCGACAACCGCCCGCGCGCAATCGAACTGATCCTGGCGACGAGAACCCACCCGGTGGCCAGGCTCAGGGTCAGCGAGACCGACCTGCTCCCGCGGGACGGAATGCGTGGTGTTCCGGCGGTGGTCCACGGTCCGGTCGCCGACGGCGGCTGGCGAATCGGTCCGCCGGGTGCTGACCTGGCGGCGTCGACCGTCCGGACGGCATGCTGTCGGTGGGGCTCAGTAGCCCTGGTCGCCGACTGCCAGCTGAGATGCGTATCTCGAAATGTGAGCGTAATGGCCTCCTCGACGCACGCACGTCTGTCTGAATACCACTGGCATACAACAGTATTCGACTGATCAGGTAAGCCTTCGTGACGTCGACGACTTCGGCATCGACCTGAAACAACGACTTGGAGTAGTAGTTGGTTTGTCAACTACTATCGAACGTAGGAACATAGTGATCAGCCCCGAGAACAACCTGGGATCACTTTGAAGAAGGAAACTCCCATGCGCAGTGCGCTCGATCGTCTCGTCTCCTGGTTCGGCTTCGCCCTCGCCGCCGTCCTGCTCGTCGCTGGTGCCCTGCTGGCCTACGGCTCCTCGTTCATCAACAACAACGTGGAGGAGCAGCTGAGCCAGCAGAACATCACCATGCCGGCGAAGGACCGCCTCGAGACCCCCGAGCAGAAGGCCGCCCTGGAGAAGTTCGCCGGTCAGAAGATGACCACCGGCGACCAGGCCAAGGCTTTCGCCGACCAGTACATCCTCGTCCACATGAACACTCAGTCGAACAACAAGACCTACGAAGAGGTCAGCAGCGAGTACATGAAGGCCAACAAGTCGGCCCCGAACGCCGAAGAGACCAAGAAGCTCGGCGAACTGCGCCAGTCGCTGTTCATGGGCAACACCCTGCGCGGCATGCTGCTGAACGCCTACGCCTTCGGCACCATGGCCAAGGTCGCTCTGTGGGCCGCGATCGGCGCCTTCCTCGGAGCGCTCGTTTTCCTGGTGCTGGCCCTGATGGGTCTGCGTCACGCCAAGCGCGTCGCGCGTCCGGCCACCGCCTGATCAGCAGCACTCCGAACGGTCCGGCCCCCACTCGGGGGGCCGGACCGTTACTCATTGTTCGAGGATGCCTGGTCCGTCTCTTCACCTGATGCAGTGCGGTCCGTGCTTGCGTAGTCTCGCGGACCTTCGTGCGGCTCGTGTCCCGAGTCGGCTGCTGACGGGGTACCTTCCTCGGTTCCCGGAGTCTGGTCGGCGCCGGCGTCCGGCACCGCCATCGAGGTCTCCGAGATCTGGCCATCGTTGTCGCTGGACACCATGTCTGCTCCTGTTCGTCGGTCGGTCCAGCCAACTACATCGACCGGCACAGATGTGCTCGCGGAGACACTTCGATCGCTGCCTGGCTGCAGAATCGGGGAAGTCCTTGCACCTACGACCGGGATGCCGACTCCACTCGCTGCGTGATCGGGCATGACCCGACCGACCGAGCGCGAACGAACGGCAGGTGACGGAGCGGTAGCATCGGCCTCGGAACGAGACCACCCTCCCGACCGCATTCAGGAGTCTCCGCGTGCGCGCACCCCTTGCAGCCGTCATTGTCATGTCCGCCGGTGACGGCACTCGGATGAAGTCGAACATCAACAAGGCTCTGCACCGCATCGGTGGACGGACCCTCGTCGGTCACGCGGTGAGCGCGGCTTCCGGTGCGGGCGCCGAGCACGTCGCCGTCGTGGTCCGGGCGCAGGGCGAGAAGGTCGCCGCCGCAGCTCGGGAGGCTCTGCCCGAGATCGTGGTCGCGTTCCAGGACGACATCTACGGCACGGGGCGCGCAGCCGAGTGTGGTCTGCTGGCGCTCCCGGAACACCTGCACGGCACCGTCATCGTGACCACCGGTGACACCCCGTTGCTCGAGGCCGGCACGCTCCGCCACCTGGCCGAAACCCACGCCGACAACGACGCCGCCGTCACCGTGATCTCCGGAATCCTCAGCGACGCAGCGGGATACGGGCGAATCGTGCGCGATGAGTCCGGCGACGTCGTCGCGATCGTCGAGCACAAGCAGTGCACCCCGGAGCAGTTGGAGATCCGTGAGTTCAACTCGGGCATCTTCGCCTTCGACGCCGATCTGCTGCGAGAGGCGCTCGCGAGCCTCGGGATCAACGAAGCCGCGGGGGAGAAGTACCTGACCGACGTCGTCGAGTTCGCCGTCTCCCGGGGGCGGCGCGTGATCGCCGATGTGCTGACCGACCTCGTTCAGGCCGAAGGCGTCAACGACAAGGCCCAGCTGGCCAAGCTCGGCCGCGAACTCAACCGCCGCCTGCTCGACAAGCTGATGCGCGAGTCGGGTGCGATCGTGGTCGATCCCGAGTCCACCTGGATCGACGCGGACGTCACCGTCGGACGCGACACCGTGATTCACCCCGGCTGTCAGTTGCAGGGCGCCACCACCGTCGGCGAGAACTGCGAGATCGGTCCGGACACCACGCTCAAGGACGCCGAGGTCGGTGACGGCGCCAGCGTCGTCCGTGCGCATGTCGACCTCGCGGTGATCGGCGCGGACGCCACCGTCGGTCCGTACTCCTACCTGCGTCCGGGCACCGAACTGGGCACCGGCGGCAAGATCGGCGGGTTCGTGGAGACCAAGAACGCCAAGATCGGTGACGGCGCCAAGGTGCCGCACCTGACCTACTGCGGCGACGCGACGATCGGTGAGGGCGCCAACATCGGGGCGGGCACGATCTTCGCCAACTACGACGGGGTGGCCAAGCACCACACGAACGTCGGGGCGCACAGCTTCGTCGGATCCGACTCGGTGCTGATCGCGCCGGTCACCATCGGCGACGGCGCGTACGTCGGTGCCGGTTCCGCGGTCGAGAAGGACGTCGAGCCCGGACAGATCGCGGTGGCCCGCGGGCGCCAGCGCAATATCGACGGTTGGGTGGAGCGCCGCCGTGCCGGAACCAAGACGGACGAGGCTGCCAGGGCCGCCCGTGCACGCAGCACCACTGAAGGGAACTGAACACATGAGCGGAATGAAGGCCACCACCGAGAAGAACCTGATGGTCTTCTCCGGCCGTGCTCACCCCGCGCTGGCGCAGGCGGTCGCCGACTCGCTCGGCACGACGCTCGTGCCGACCGAGGCGCGCGACTTCGCCAACTCCGAGACCTACGTGCGATTCGACGAATCGGTCCGTGGCTGTGACGCGTTCGTCATCCAGTCGCACACCGCACCGATCAACCACAACATCATGGAGCAGCTGATCATGGTGGACGCGCTCAAGCGCGCCTCCGCCAAGCGCATCACCGTGATCACGCCGTTCTACGGCTACGCCCGCCAGGACAAGAAGTCCCGGGGTCGTGAGCCGATCAGTGCGCGTCTGATGGCCGACATGTTCAAGGTCGCCGGAGCGCACCGCCTCATGGCGGTCGACCTGCACACCGACCAGATCCAGGGCTTCTTCGACGGTCCGGTCGACCATCTGCAGGCGCTGCCGATCCTCACCGATTACGTCGGCAAGAAGTACGAGGGCGAGGATCTCGCGGTCGTCTCCCCGGACGCCGGCCGCATCAAGGTCGCCGAACAGTGGAGCAAGCGTCTCAACGGGGCGCCGCTGGCGTTCATCCACAAGACGCGCGACGTCACGCGTCCGAACCAGAGTGTCGCCAACCGGGTGATCGGAAATGTCGAGGGCCGCACCTGCGTGCTGGTCGACGACATGATCGACTCCGGCGGCACCATCTGCAACGCGGCCGAGGCTCTCATGAACGACGGGGCGGCCGGCGTGATCATCGCGGCTACGCACGCCATCTTCTCCGGTCCCGCGGTGGAGCGACTGCGGGACTCGGTGGCCCGCGAGGTCGTCGTCACCGACACCCTGCCGATCACCCCGGAGAAGCAGTTCGACAAGCTCACCGCGCTGTCGATCGCGCCGCTGCTGTCCGAGGCGATCCACCAGGTGTTCGAGGACGGCTCGGTCACCTCGATGTTCGACGGACTCGGCTGACCGATCGTATTTGGGCGTATTTGGCGGGTGCGGGCCGCGCCCGTAGGATGGTCGGCGTTGCCTCGGCGAGGGACGTCGCGTGCGTATGCAGGCGGTCCGTGATCGACGCGGTGGAATCAGCTCCATCGAGCAGTGCTCGACGTCGAGCCTTCTACCCGTAGCGTCACGGAACCCACCTGTGTCCCGCGCGAGCTTCCCGTGCCGAGGGGACGACCCTCATCCCGACTCCCGCTAAGGAACAGATCATGGCCAAGGAAATCAGCCTCCGCCTCGAGGCGAAGGACCGTACCGAGTTCGGCAAGGGCGCGGCTCGCCGCATCCGTCGCGCCGACCAGATCCCGGCCGTTATCTACGGCCACGGCGCCGACCCCGTGCACATCACCCTTCCGGGCCACGCCACGATGCTCGCGCTGAAGAACCCGAACGCCGTTCTGACCATCGTGATGCCGAACGGTGAGGAGCAGCTCGCTCTCGCCAAGGACGTCCAGCGTGAGGTGCTGCGTCCGTTCATCGAGCACATCGATCTGGTCACCGTCCGCAGGGGCGAGAAGGTCACCATCGACGTCCCCGTGCACGTCGAGGGCGAGGCTGCTGTCGAGACCAACGTCATCGTCGAGAACAGCGTCCTGTCTGTCGAGGCAGACGCGCTGGCCATCCCGGAGTCGTTCACCGTCTCCGTCGAGGGTCTCGAGGCCGGCTCGCAGATCCTGGCCAAGGACGTCGAGCTCGGTTCGGGCGTCACCCTGATCGCCGACGAGGAACTGCTCGTCGTCAACGTCACTCAGCAGGTCTCCGCCGAAGCGCTGGAAGCCGAGCTTGCCGAGGCCGAGGCCGAGGCCGGCATCGAGCACGAGGAGTCCGACGAGGAGGCCGCCGAGGACGAGTCCACCGCGGGCGAGGGCGACGGCGAAGAGAAGTCCGAGGGCGAGGGCGACAAGGGCGAGGACGCCTGACCTTCACCTCATCGGTTGCGGCCCGGGTATCCACTGGATGCCCGGGCCGCAGTGCATTTCGGGTGCACGTTCGGCGCTCCCCACCCACCGGGCATACTGACTGCCCGTGGAACCTTGGCTCATCGTCGGACTCGGCAACCCCGGCCCCGAATACGCCGGCAACCGGCACAACGTCGGCGTCATGGTGATCGAGGAGATCGCTCGACGCACCGGTTCCACCCTCAAGGCGCACAAGGCGCAGGCCCTCGGTGCGTCCGTGCGTCTCCCGCAGCCCTCCGGTGCTCCCGGTGGTCCGGCCGCGATCATCGCCCGTCCGACGACGTACATGAACGTGTCCGGCGGCCCGGTGAAGTCACTGATGAACTTCTTCAAGGTGCCGGTCGAGAAGCTGATCGTGATCCACGACGAACTGGACATCGACTTCGCCGACGTGCGCCTGAAGAAGGGTGGCGGTGAAGGCGGGCACAACGGATTGCGTTCGATATCAAGCGCATTGGGCACCAAGGACTACCTGCGGGTGCGCGTCGGTATCGGCCGACCGTCCGGACGACAGGATGTCGCCGGCTTCGTGCTGAAAGATTTCAACGCCACCGAGAAGAAGGAACTGCCCTTCCTCATCGACGATGCAGCGGACGCCACACAGACCTTGGTCGACCTCGGGCTCGCCGACGCGCAGAACAAGGTCCACGCACGCTGAGCCGGCCGTTCCGGGCTGTCTGTTCACCCGGCTGACAGGCGTAGAATGGGTGCTCAACCCCTGGTCATTTCCTGATCCGGGGCGTTCTGTGTTGTCTGCCCGAAGGGTCCCTACGCTGTGAGTGCGCTGCAACCGATGCTCGACCTGCTCGCTCAGGACGAGGGGGTCAAGCGAGTTCTGGGTCATCGCGGCAACGCGAACATGGTCGACATCGCATCGGCACCCGGCCTGCGCCCGCCGTTGCTCGCGCTGATGAACACGATCGGCGCGCGGACGCCGCTGCTCGTCGTGACCGCCACCGGCCGTGACGCGGGCGACATGGTGACCGCGCTGCGCGGCCTGATCGGCGAGGACAAGGTCGCAGAGTTCCCCAGTTGGGAGACCCTCCCGCACGAGCGGCTGAGCCCACGCTCTGACACCGTCGGACGCCGATTGGCCGTTCTGCGCCGGCTCTCGCACCCCGACCAGAACGACGTCACTCACGGAGCCCTCGACGTCGTGGTCGCGAGCGTGCGGGCGGTCATGCAACCCATCGCCAAGGGCCTGGGCGACCTCGTGCCGGTGAGCCTTGTCGCCGGTCAGGACGCCGAACTCGAGGACGTCGTCAAGGCGCTCGTCGACGCCGCGTACACCCGCACCGACCTGGTCGAACGCCGTGGCGAGTTCGCGGTGCGCGGAGGCATCCTGGACGTCTTCCCGCCCACCGAACAGCACCCGTTGCGCGTCGACTTCTTCGGGGACACGGTCGATGAGATCCGTTGGTTCAAGGTCGCCGACCAGCGTTCGATGGAGATCGCCGAACAAGGACTGTGGGCACCGCCGTGCCGTGAACTGCTGCTCACCGACGACGTACGCAAGCGGGCCGCGGTGCTCGCCAAGCAGTTGCCCGGTGTTGCCGACATGCTGCACAAGGTCGCCGAGGGCATCTCGGTCGAGGGCATGGAGTCACTGTCCCCGATCCTGCTGGGCGACAAGATGGAGACCATGCTCGACGTGCTGCCGCAGGGCACTCACGTCGTGCTGTCCGACCCCGAACGCGTCCGTACCCGTGCACACGACCTCGTCGCGACCAGCAACGAGTTCCTGGAGGCCAGCTGGTCCAACGCCGCTGCCGGCAATGTGATCCCGGTCGACCTGCAGAGCGTGCTCGGCACCGCCTCCTACTGGTCCTTGGTCGAACTGCGCGACCACGCCCTCGATCACGGACTGCCGTGGTGGTCCATGTCGTCGTTCGCGACGGATGAGGAACTCATCGAGTTCAGCGAGGACGAGATGCCGGGGGAGCGGGTCACGATCCGCACCGAGGAGGTGCCGCAGTACCGCAGCGACACCGAGGCCGCCATCGCCGACATCCGCACCTGGGCGGCAGCGGGTCTGCGGACACTGATCCTCACCGACGGTCCGGGTCTTGCCAAACGCGTTCGCGAATTGCTGATCGAACACGAGGTGCCGCTCGACGAGCACCTCACCGAGGGACGCGTCACGACCGCCGTGGCTACCCTCGGGCGTGGATTCGCGCTGCCGTCAAGCGAATTCGTGTTGGTCACCGAGTCCGACCTGATCGGTTCGAACCAGCCCGGAGGCGGTTCCACCAAGGACATGCGCCGCATGCCGTCGCGTCGACGCAACCAGGTCGACCCGCTGCAACTTCGCCCAGGAGACTTCGTCGTCCACGAACAACACGGTGTCGGCAAGTTCGTCGAGATGATGCAGCGCACTGTCGGCGGCGCGACCCGCGAGTACCTCGTGCTGGAGTACGCGCCGTCCAAGCGCAACCAGCCCGGGGACCGGTTGTTCGTCCCGACCGACCAACTCGACCAGATCACCCGGTACGTCGGCGGCGAGGCGCCCACCCTCAACAAGATGGGCGGATCCGACTGGCAGACAACCAAATCCAGGGCGCGTCGACACGTCCGCCAGATCGCCGGCGAACTGATCCGGCTCTACTCGGCACGCATGGCCACCCCCGGCCACGCATTCGCCACGGACACCCCGTGGCAGCGCGAACTGGAGGACGCGTTCGCGTTCGTCGAGACGCCCGACCAGCTGTCGTCGATCGACGAGGTCAAGGCCGATATGGAGAAGACCGTGCCGATGGACCGCCTGATCTGCGGCGACGTCGGCTACGGAAAGACCGAGATCGCCGTCCGCGCCGCGTTCAAGGCGATCCAGGACGGCAAGCAGGTCGCTGTGCTCGTCCCGACGACGCTGTTGGTCAAGCAGCACTTCAGCACCTTCTCCGAGCGGTACGCCGGCTTCCCGGTCACCGTCAAGGCACTCTCGCGTTTCCAGAGCGACAAAGAAGCGCGCGAGGTCATCGACGGATTGGCAAGTGGCGCAGTCGATCTCGTGATCGGTACACACCGGTTGCTCAGCAAGGAGATCCAGTTCAAGGATCTCGGGCTGGTTGTGGTCGACGAGGAGCAGCGCTTCGGGGTCGAGCACAAGGAGCAGCTCAAGCAGATGCGGACGGCGGTCGACGTGCTCGCGATGTCGGCCACGCCGATCCCCCGAACGCTCGAGATGGCGGTCACCGGGATCCGTGAGATGTCCACGCTCGCAACACCGCCCGAGGAGCGGCACCCGGTGCTGACCTTCGTCGGTGCCTACGACGAGAAGCAGATCGTCGCCGCGATCCGACGTGAACTGATGCGCGAGGGACAGGTCTTCCTGGTCCACAACAAGGTGCAGACGATCGAGAAGACCGCCTCTCGACTGCGCGAACTCGTGCCCGAGGCCCGCATCGGTACCGCCCACGGAAAAATGTCCGAGAACCGTCTGGAGGACGTCGTCGTCGACTTCTGGGAGCGGCGCCTCGACGTACTCGTCTGCACCACGATCGTCGAGACCGGGCTCGACATCTCCAACGCCAACACCCTGATCGTCGAACGCTCCGACGTTCTCGGTCTGTCCCAGCTGCACCAGTTGCGTGGACGCGTCGGACGCGGGCGCGAGCGCGCGTACGCCTACTTCCTCTACCCGACAGAGAAGCCGCTCACCGAAACTGCGCACGACCGGTTGCAGACCATCGCACAGCACACCGACCTCGGGGCGGGCATGCAGGTGGCGATGAAGGACCTCGAGATCCGTGGCGCGGGAAACCTGCTCGGCGGCGAACAGTCGGGCCACATCGCGGGCGTCGGGTTCGACCTGTACGTCCGCATGGTCGGTGAGGCCGTCGCCGATTTCCGCGGGGACGAACCCGATCGCGGCCCGGCCGAGATCAAGATCGAACTCCCGGTCGATGCCCACCTGCCGCACGACTACGTGCCCGGGGAGCGGCTGCGTCTGGAGGCGTACAAGAAGCTCGCGACGGTCACCACCGAGGACGAACTCGCCGAGATCGCAGAGGAACTCCTCGACCGTTACGGTGCACCGCCCGAGCCCGTGCAGCACCTGCTCGAGGTCGCACGACTGCGCGTGCTGGCCCGTCAGGCAGGTATCGGCGACGTAGGGACGCAGGGCAAGTTCATCCGGTTCGGTCCGGTGGAGTCTCTTCCGGAGAGCCGGCAGCTGCGGCTCGAGCGGCTGTACAAGGGCGCGAAGCTCAACCCGGCACTGAAGACCATCCTGGTGCCGGCGCCGATGACCAGCCCGGTCGGCGGCAAGCCGGTGCGCAACACCGAAGTGCTGCAGTGGGCGGCGCACTTCATCCGCAGCATCCTGCTGGACGACCCCAAGGGCTGATCGGTGCAGTCACACCTTCGTGGCAAGATGAAGCCGCTCGATCATCCCGGAGAGGAACCCATGTCCCGTCGCACGATGCGCGTCACCACCGCTGTTGCAGCTCTGGCTGTCGCGACCGCACTTTCCGGGTGCGGCACGTCCCCCGGCACCGCCGCCAGTTACCGGGGCGAGAAGGTCACCACCGAACAGGTGCAGGACGCGGTCACCGACATCACCAAGGAAGCACCGAGCTCCAACTTCGACGGCACGTCCGCCGCTGTGTTCATGGTGCTCGGTCCGCAGATGGAACAGATCGCCAAGAAGTACGGCGTCTACTCCTCGGTCGATGCCGCGAAGGCAGCGTTCAAGACCGTCAAGGACCCTTCGCAGTCCGCGATCCGCACCGTCCAGGGAAGCATGCACTTCTCCAATCTGCGCGAGTCTCAGCAGGGCGGCCCCGCGCTGCAGAAGCTGTTCAAGGACGCCGACGTGAAGCTCAACCCGCGCTACGGCACGTGGAAGAAGGGCGAGGGTCCGGTCTCCCAGACCGGCAACTGGATCAAGCAGGGCGCACCGCAGGAGCAGGCGCGCTGATCGGGCAACCCGGTGCCCGGTGACAACGCCGGCAGCCTGACGCTGCTGGTCACGAGTCCGCGTGTCCCGGCCGGCGTGCTGACGCGAGACGCCTGGCGTGCACTCGACGAGGCCGACCTCGTGCTGGCCGGCTCGGTCGACGACCCGGTGGCCAGCGCGATCGCGAGCTCCGGTGTCGCCGTCGAGGATTCACAGGCCGCATCGACGATGGAGCTCGGTCGCGAGCTCGCGCAGCGCGCAGTCGGGCAGAAGGTCGTCTGGATCGTCTCCCCGGACGGAGATCCCGGGCTCACCGATGCGCTCGCCGGCGAACTGACCCGGGCGGCCGATCCTGCCCCGGTCGAGATGCTCGTCGGCTCGTGGGACCAACCCGGCGCTCGCCTTGCCGACGCCGTGGCCGTGATGGACACCCTTCGCTCGCCCGGCGGTTGTCCCTGGGATGCGCAGCAGACCCATGAGTCCCTGGCCAAATACCTGCTCGAGGAAGCTCACGAGACCGTCGAGGCCATCGACTCCGCGGATCGAACGCATCTGCGCGAGGAACTCGGCGACGTCCTGCTGCAGGTGCTGTTCCACTCCCGTATCGCCGCCGACGACCCGGACGACCCTTGGGACATCGACGACGTCGCAGCAGCCTTGGTGGACAAGCTGATTCGGCGTCACCCCCACGTTTTCGCCGACGGGGACGCGTCCACGCCCGAAGAGGTCGAGGCGGCCTGGGAGCAGATCAAGGCGGCGGAGAAGGCCGAGCGTGCGGACAGTGAGACGCCGCTGCTCGAAGGCGTCCCCAAGTCGCTGTCGACCCTCATCGTGGCCGACAAGGTGCTCGCGCGTCGCGAGCGCGCCGGTCACCAGGATGTGCCCACGGGGGACGGAATCGGCGACCGGCTGCTCGCTCTCGTGGCTCGGGCGCGCGCCGAGGGCGTCGACGCCGACCAGGCTCTGCGGAACGCCGTCCGCCGCCTCGCTTCCGGCTGAGCCGGCTGCCACAGGCATCGAGCCTGTCGCTACCTGCCCGTAGAACCGCACGCCGTTAGGGTGGAGTCGTATCCGTGACTTCCATAGTTCAGGAGCCTGTCTTGGCCAGCATTGACGCCATCATCGCCCGCGAGATCCTCGATTCCCGCGGTAACCCGACCGTCGAGGTGGAGGTCGTCCTGGACGACGGCGCCCTCGGCCGCGCGGCGGTTCCGTCCGGAGCGTCCACCGGTCAGTTCGAGGCCGTCGAGCGCCGCGACGGGGACAAGAAGCGTTACCTCGGCAAGGGTGTCGAGGACGCCGTCGACTCCGTCGTCGAGCAGCTTGCGCCGGCCCTGCTCGGTTACGACGCCGACGAGCAGCGCCTCATCGACACCGAGATGATCGAACTGGACGGCACCCCCAACAAGGGCAAGGTCGGCGCGAACGCCATCCTCGGCGTCTCGCTCGCGGTCGCCAAGGCGGCAGCGGAGTCGGCCGGCCTGCCACTGTTCCGTTACGTGGGCGGCCCGAACGCCCACGTGCTGCCGGTCCCGATGATGAACATCCTCAACGGTGGAGCGCACGCCGACTCCAATGTCGACATCCAGGAGTTCATGATCGCCCCGATCGGCGCCGACTCCTTCCGTGAAGGTCTGCGCTGGGGCACCGAGGTCTACCACGCCCTCAAGAAGGTGCTGCACGACAAGGGGCTGTCCACCGGCCTCGGCGACGAGGGTGGCTTCGCCCCCAACCTGGAGTCCAACCGCGCCGCACTCGACCTCATCATCGAGGCGATCAAGGCCGCCGGTTACGAGCCGGGCAAGGACATCGGGCTCGCGCTCGACGTCGCGGCCAGCGAGTTCGGCGACAAGAAGGGCTACACCTTCGAGGGCAAGAAGAAGTCCTCGAAGGACATGATCAAGTACTACGCCGAGTTGGTCGACGCGTACCCGCTGGTCTCGATCGAGGACCCGCTGGACGAGGAGGACTGGGACGGCTGGGCGGCCATGACCGCCGAACTCGGCGACAAGGTGCAGCTGGTCGGCGATGACCTGTTCGTCACCAACCCCGAGCGCCTGCAGCGCGGTATCGACACCGACACCGCGAACGCGCTGCTGGTGAAGGTCAATCAGATCGGCTCGCTCACCGAGACGCTGGATGCCGTCGACCTGGCCCACCGCAGCGGCTACCGCTGCATGATGAGCCACCGCAGCGGTGAGACCGAGGACGTCACGATCGCCGACCTCGCCGTCGCCACCAACTGCGGCCAGATCAAGACCGGCGCTCCGGCCCGTTCCGACCGCGTCGCGAAGTACAACCAGCTGTTGCGCATCGAGGAGGAGCTGGACGACGCCGCGAAGTACGCCGGCGGCGCCGCCTTCCCACGTTTCGCCAAGAAGAAGTGATGAACCGGCTCGGGCGTCGTTCGCGGCGCCCGAGCCGAGTCACACCCTGACCCGACCGATCCACAGATTCGACGAAAGTTGTTCCGATGACTCGCGATTCGCGACCCGCCGGTCGAAACACCGGCCGTGACCGCGGTAGGTCGACGTCTCGTCCTGCCGCCGCGCGACGGGGCAGCACGCGTCCGGAACACCGCGACGCCTCGCGCGGCAGTTCGGCCACCGGTCGTCTCGCCGCGATGCGCGAGCGCACTCGTCGGCGTCCGCAGTCGATGAAGAGGATGACGATCCTCGGTGTCCTGCTGCTATTCCTTACCGTGATCATCACGCCCACGCTGAACAGTTACCTGCAGCAGAAGCACCAGATCAACGAGCTCGGTGCGCAGGTCACCCAGAAGCAGAAGGACGTCTCCACCAAGGAGACCGAACTGAAGAAGTGGACGAACGACCCAAAGTTCGTCAAGCAGCAGGCACGTGACCGCCTCGGCTTCGTCAGCCCGGGAGAGACGCTGACCGTCCTCGTCGACGAGAACGGCAAGCCGGTCGGCACCGTCGACCCGTCGGGAAAGAAGGTCTCCACCAACCCCTGGTACGGCCAGGTGTGGCAGTCGACACTCGCGGCCAACCGGGGCGACAAGAAGTGACCGCAGAGAGCCACCCCGACATCGACCGAGCGGATCTGGACGCCGTCGAACGCCAACTCGGACGCCTGCCGCGGGGTGTCGTCGAGATCGCCGGGCGCTGCCCGTGCGGCTGCCCGACCGTCGTCCGCACCCTGCCGCGGCTGCCGGACGGCACGCCGTTCCCGACCTCGTTCTACGCGACTTGCCCGCGCCTGACCGGAGCGATCAGCACGCTCGAGGCGAACGGGATGATGCGCGAGATGACGCAGGAACTCAAGGACGATCCCGAACTCGCCGCCGCCTACCGCGCGGCCCACGACGACTACCTGCGTCGCCGCACCGAGCTCGGTCAGGTCGAGGAGATCGACGGCATCTCCGCCGGCGGGATGCCCGACCGGGTGAAGTGCCTGCACGTGCTGGTCGCTCACTCGATCGCCGTCGGACCCGGCGTGAATCCATTGGGGGACAAGGCTCTTGCCGCACTGCCGAACTGGTGGGAGAACGGCTGCTGTTCCAACATCGACCACCGGGAGAACGCATGAGGGTCGGCGCCGTCGACTGTGGCACGAACTCGATCCGACTGCTGGTCGCCGACATCGACGACGGCGTGCTGACCGATGTCGAGCGCACGATGCGCATCGTGCGCCTGGGGCAGGGCGTCGACATCACCGGTCGCATCACCGATGACGCGATGGAACGCACCCTCGACGCCGCGAACGACTACGCCAAGGTCTGCGAACAACTCGACGTGGAGGCGGTGCGCTTCGTCGCGACGTCCGCCTCCCGTGATGCGTCCAACGCGCAGGACTTCATCGCCGGAGTGCGCGCGGCCTTCGCCGTGTATGGCATCGCCCCGGAGGTCGTCTCCGGGCTCGAAGAAGCCTCGCTGTCCTTCCGTGGCGCCACCGGCGATCTCATCGCCCAGGACGCTGCGTCGCCATACCTCGTCGTCGACCTCGGCGGCGGCTCGACCGAGTTCGTGCGCGGCACCGACGAGGTGGAGCGTTCGATCTCGATGGACATCGGATGCGTCCGGATGACCGAACGCCACCTGAAGTCCGACCCGCCCACCCCGGACGAGATCGAGGGCGCGTTGCGCGACATCAACACCGCGATCGACGAGGCGCAGGACGCGGTCGGATTCGACGGCATCGGGTCGCTGGTCGGTCTCGCCGGGTCCATCACCACGATCACCGCGAACGCATTGCACCTGCCGACCTATGACAAGTCAGCGATCCACGGCGCACGTATCCCGATCGGGGACGTCGAACGCTCTGCCACCGAACTGCTGACCGCGACCCGGGAGCAGCGGGCGGCCATGCCGTTCATGCATCCCGGCCGGGTCGACGTCATCGGCGCCGGGTCCCTGATCTGGCGCACCATCGTCCAGCGGGTCAGTGAGCACAGCGCGATCGAGCACACGGTCACCAGCGAGAAGGACATCCTCGACGGAATCGCCCTCTCCATCGCGAACAACTGAGTGCCCCGACCGGACTCGAACCGGGATGTTTTCTACCGGCTCCTGCGCCGGTCGTGGTCGGAGCTCGTTCCTCGCGCCGACCACGAGGCGCCCCGCCTGCGCGAGCCTGGCCGTGTGGTCATCCAGGTGCCACCACTGGCATGGCAGGGCAGCTCGCACTGACCGTCTAATCTGTGTCTGCCCCCGTAGCCCAATGGCAGAGGCAGGCGCCTTAAAAGCGCTTCAGTGCGGGTTCGAGTCCCGTCGGGGGCACTGTCTCGAGGCGGTCACAATCCACAATCGCGGTGTGCGTGGGGATGATTTCGCACATCCGAACGCTTTACTTGTGTAGAGAACTGAGCCCACACCCCGTGGGACGCGATCATCGACGGAGGAGAGCGATGGCAACCAACCCGGTGTTCGACCGGTTCGAGAAAGACATGCAGCGCGGTGAGTATGCCGGTTTCGGCAACCGCCAGCAGCCGCAGTACGGACAGTACGGCCAGGGCGACCCCTATGCGGGTCCGCAGAACAGCCAGCAGGCTTACGGAACGCCGGGCCAGTACGGACAGATCAACCCGAACGCGATGCAGCAACCGCAGGCTCCCGGCTACGGCAGCCCTGAGTTCGGAGCGCCGATGGCACCGGAGGCCACCGGTCGGCGGATGACGCTCGACGACGTCGTCGCCAAGTCGCTCGGCCTGTTCGGTCTGCTGTTGATCAGCGCCGGTGCGGGTTGGATGGTCGCGGCCAACAACCGTCCGGCCGGCATGGCGATCTGGATGGGCGGCATGATCGCCGGCATCGTCCTGGGCTTCGTGATCAGTTTCAAGAAGACGATCTCGGTGCCCCTGATCGTGGCCTACGCGGTCATCGAAGGCGCCTTCCTCGGTGCGATCAGCCAGTTCTTCAACACGATGTTCGACGGCGTCGTCCCGCAGGCGGTGCTGGCGACCCTGTGCGTGTTCGCCGGCATGTTCGCCGGCTGGAAGTTCGGCCTGATCAAGGTCAACGACCGCACCCGCAAGATCTTCGGCTTCGCCGCGCTCGGCTACTTCCTGTTCGCCATGGTCAACCTGGTGCTGCAGTTCACCGGTGTCCTCGACCAGTTCGGGTTCTTCAGCATGGGCACCTTCGGCATGATCCTGTGCCTGTTCGCTGTCGCCCTTGCGTCGTACTCGCTGGCGATCGCGTTCGACACCATCCAGTACGCCGCCAATGCCGGTGTGCCGGAGAAGACCTCGTGGCTGCTGGCTCACGGTCTGATCGTGTCGATCGCGTGGCTCTACCTGGAGTTGCTGCGGCTGCTCGCGATCAGCCGCGACTGATCACCACCGCATCAAGAAGGCCCGCACCATTTTTGGTGCGGGCCTTCTTCGTCGGTGCGTTCAGCCGATGGCGTGACGCAGTCGGAGGAGTTCCTGCGCCGCCGCGTCGCCGTGCCCGGACGCGGACGCGTCGTACGCCGCGACCTTCAACTGGTCCATGGTCGCGACCGGTCCCAGCTCCGCGAAGTCGTCGGTCGGGCCGCTGAGGTCGAACAACGCACGTGCCGACGCACGAACCCGCGGACACAGCGCGGACGCGCGGTCCAACGGCAGCTGTTGCCACCGTCGGACCACGCGTCCGAGTTCGAGGCGTACCGCCTCGGGTCTGGGGTCGATCAGGACAGACGCTCGTAGATGATCGCCATGCCCTGGCCGCCACCGACACACATGGTCTCCAGACCGTAGGTGCCGTCGACGGTCTGCAGGCCGTTGAGCAGCGTCGTCGTGATGCGGGCGCCGGTGGAGCCGAACGGGTGGCCGAGGGCGATCGCGCCACCGAACTTGTTCAGCTTGTCGAAATCCATGCCTAGGTCGTCGGCCGAGGGCAGCACCTGAGCGGCGAACGCCTCGTTGATCTCGTAGAGGTCCATGTCGCCGATCGTCATACCGGCGCGCTTCAGCGCCTGCTTGGACGCCTCGACCGGGCCGAGGCCCATGATCTCGGGGGAGAGGCCCGAGACGCCGGTGGAGATGACGCGAGCGAGCGGCGTCAGACCCAGTTCCTTGGCCTTGGTGTCACTCATGACGACGACCGCTGCGGCGCCGTCGTTCAGCGGGCAGCAGTTACCTGCGGTGACGGTGCCGTTCTCCCGGAACACCGGCTGCAGGCTCGAGACCTTCTCCAGGGTGACGCCGGCACGTGGACCGTCGTCGGTGGAGACGACGGTGCCGTCAGCCAGGGTCACCGGCGCGATCTCGCGCTCGAAGAAGCCGTCCTTGATGGCCTGCTCTGCACGGTTCTGGCTCGAGACGCCCCACTCGTCCTGGCGCTCCCGGCTGATGCCGCGGGAGGTCGCGACGTTCTCGGCGGTCTGGCCCATCGCGATGTAGACGTCGGGCAGCATGCCCTCGTCGCGCGGGTCGGTCCAGGGGGTGTTCTCGGCTGCGATCTTCGCCGTGCGAGCCACGGAGTCCTTGAACTTGGAGTTCTGGATGTCCTCGCGCGACGAACCGGCGCTGGAGAAGTCGAGGTAACGGCTCACGCACTCGACGCCCGCGGAGACGAAGATGTCACCTTCGCCGGCCTTGATCGCGTGGTACGCCATGCGCGTGGTCTGCACCGATGAGGAGCAGAAGCGGTTGACGGTCGCACCGGGGACGGTGTCGAGGCCGGCCAGCACCGCGACGACGCGTGCCATGTTGTTGCCGTGCTCGCCCCAGGGCTCGGCGCAACCGAGGTAGAGGTCGTCGATCAACGTCGGGTCGAGATTCGGCACCTTGGCCAGTGCGGCCTGGACGACCTGGGTCGCGAGGTCGTCCGGGCGGACGTCCTTCAACGAACCCTTGAATGCGCGACCGATCGGCGTGCGGGCGGTCGAGACGATGACTGCTTCGGGCATGGGTCCTCCGATGTCGGTGGGTTCACGGCACGCGCGGGCGCGGTGGTGCCGGGGCTTCCTCCGAGTCTACGACTCGGTAACGTCCGATGTGACGGGCGTCTCGTGGTCGCTCATCCCGGTCACGGATGCGTCCGGCGCAGGCGGTTCGACGGCGGCCGGAAGCGGTTCATGGTGGCGTCGCAACAGCACCGCCCAGCGTCCGCGGTGGCCCGACTCCTGTCCGCCGATCGCGGTGGCGCTGACCTCGGTTCCCGGATCTCGCACGGCTCGCATCGCCGCGACGGAGACCGGACCGATGCTCTCTCCGCGGCGGCGATCGGGCGCACGGCCGGTGTCGGTCGAGGCCTGGCCGAGCGCGTCCAACACGGAGGGGATCAACGCCGATGCCGCGCGCGCGTAGCCGGCTGCGGAGGGATGGAAGCGGTCCTTGCTGAACATCACCGACGGCGTCTGCTCGAACTCGTGACCGAGCAGGTCGCCGAGGGACACCGTGCGGCCGCCGTGCTCGACGACCGCGACGGTCTGGGCTGCGGCGAGGTCACGCGACCACTTGCGGGTCAGGAAGCGCAACGGCTGGGGGACGGGTTCGATCACTCCGAGGTCGGGACAGGTGCCTACGACGACCTCGCACCCGACCGCGCGCAAGGCTGCGACGGCCGCGGCGAGGTGGCGTATCGAGGTGGCGCGCTGGACACTGCGCGTGACGTCGTTCGCGCCGATCATGATCAGCGCGACGTGCGGTCGGTCGACAAGTTCGAGGGCGCGCTCCACCTGGGCGCCGAGGTCGGTCGAGATCGCTCCGACGGACGCGACGTTGGTCAAGTGCACCGGACGTCCCGCAATGGCGGCAACCGCGGTGGCGACGATCGCACCGACGGTCTGGGTCGACCGGTCGGCACCCATCCCCTTGGCGGTGGAGTCGCCGACCACGAGCAACTCGACCGGCGCGCCGGGTGCGTGCCCGTAGGTGCCGGAGTCCTCCGGCGCTCCTTCGAAGGGCTGGCCGACGACCCGACGGGCGATCATCGCCTCGATCCGCAGCAGCCCGTACGCGCCAAGACCGACACCTGCCAGGCCGGCGGCCCCGATCGATCCTGCGTACGCCGCAGTGGAAGCGATCTTGCGTGCCCCGGTCATGCCTCACCCCGTTCGATTCGGTTGCTTCGCTTTCGGTGGATCCTCTCACCACGGGTCCCCGGACGCGTGCTCACAGGTCAACGTCCCGCAGCCGGGCGACGTGACCGCTACTTCGTATTCCGACCACGATGTGAGACATTCGCGGCATGAAGTATGCGGAGCACATCGTGGACCTCGTCGGCGGCACACCCCTCGTCAAGCTCAACAGCGTCACCGACGGCGTCGCGTGCACGGTGCTGGCCAAGGTCGAGTACATGAACCCGGGCGGGTCGGTGAAGGACCGCATCGCGCTCAAGATGGTCGAGGCTGCCGAGGCGTCGGGAGAGTTGCAGCCGGGTGGCACCATCGTCGAGCCCACCTCAGGCAACACGGGGGTCGGTCTGGCCCTCGTCGCACAGCGCAAGGGCTACAAGTGCATCTTCGTCTGCCCGGACAAGGTCAGCGAGGACAAGCGCAACGTGCTGCGCGCCTACGGGGCGGAGGTCATCGTCACCCCCACGTCAGTGGCGCCTGAGCACCCGGACTCCTACTACAGCGTGTCGGACCGCATCGCCCAGGAGACCGAGGGTGGTTGGAAGCCGGATCAGTACTCCAACCTGAACGGGCCCGCGTCGCACTACGAGACGACCGGCCCGGAGATCTGGAACGACACCGACGGCAGGATCACCTCCTTCGTCGCCGGCATCGGCACCGGAGGCACGATCACCGGCACCGGCCGCTACCTGCGTGAGATCTCCGCCGATCGGGAAGGCGGACGGGTCCGGATCATCGGCGCGGACCCCGAGGGCTCGGTGTACTCCGGGGGCACCGGACGGCCCTACCTGGTGGAGGGCGTGGGTGAGGACATGTGGCCGCGTGCCTACGACCCGAAGGTGGTCGACGACGTGATCGCCGTGAGCGACGCCGAATCCTTCGAGATGACGCGCCGGTTGGCCCTGGAGGAGGGCCTGCTGGTCGGCGGGTCGTGCGGCATGGCCGTCGTGGCCGCGTTGCGTCACGCGAAGGACTTGCCCTCCGACGCGGTCGTGGTCGTCCTGCTTCCCGACTCCGGGCGGGGATACATGTCGAAGATCTTCGACGACAACTGGATGTCCTCGTACGGCTTCATGCGGGGGCAGGAGAGCCGCACGGCCGGCGATGTGCTGGCGGCCAAGAGCGGCGACATGCCTGCGCTCGTCCACACCCACCCGAACGAAACCGTGCGGGACGCCATCGAGATCCTGCGCGAGTACGGCGTCTCGCAGATGCCGGTCGTGAAGGCCGAGCCGCCCATTATGGCCGGAGAGGTCGCCGGCTCCGTGAGCGAGCGTGCACTGCTGGATGCGATCTACGCCGGCAAGGCCCACCTCGCCGACTCCGTCGAGAAACACATGGAGCCGGCGCTTGCGTTGGTCGGTGCTGGCGAACCGGTCGAGCACATGCGCGCACAGCTGGCCGAGAGCGACGCCCTGATGGTCGTGGACGGCGGTAAACCGATCGGCGTGCTGACCCGTGCGGATCTGCTGGGCATCCTGGCCGCCTGACGTACTGGTTTCGTCGGGGTGCGCCCAGGTGCGATCAAGCGAAAACAGCCTCTGACCTGCGGATTTGGAAGTTTCCGCGATGGTCACCTAATGTTTACGACGTCAGCCCGACAGGGAGGCGGGAACACCGGAAGGTGGGGCCGCACCGCAGGCTGGCAGGCCGGTTTGACTCTCGCCTAGAGCGGAGCTAAGCTGGACACTCCTTCCGGAGCCAAGCGCGCGAGGATCCACGGATCTGACGCCCAAGATTCGGAAGAACCAGAAAATCAGCTTGAAAGAAGATGCTTCATCGCATTTTCGACGATGTCTGATCGTTTCTTGAGAACTCAACAGCGTGTCGAGTGATTGATGCCAAATGTTTGTTTGGTTGAGATTGTACTCAGTAGCATTTTTTATGGATGCTCTTGATCAATTTCGGCCAGGATGGTTTTTCTGTTTTTTACGGAGAGTTTGATCCTGGCTCAGGACGAACGCTGGCGGCGTGCTTAACACATGCAAGTCGAACGATGAAGCTCCAG